>CAZVNH010000085.1:0-9035 GCA_964628575.1 uncultured Thermoplasmatales archaeon
TTTTTAGATCTTCATAATGAATTACTAAATCATTTGTTTCTGGATCCTCAATTATTCTACTAATTTTTGTTTGGAAATATTTTACTCCATATTCCTCTTGAGCTCTCTGGGTAAATTCATAGAAATTTTTTCCATATGCTCTAACATCATGTCTAAATACAAAACATTTTGAATTTTCAGAATGTTCTTTTGTAATAATAGCTTCTTTAGCAGTATACATGCAACATACACTTGAACAATAGGGAACTCCCTCACGTAAATCCCTTGAACCTGCACATTGAATAAATGCTATTATTTCTGGCTCTTTTTCGTCACTAGGTCGTAAAATGTGACCATCGAATGGTCCAGAGGCCGATAACATTCGTTCATATTCTAAAGCAGTTACCACATTTTTATATTTATATCCCCATCTTGAGGTCAATTCTTCTCCTAAAACATCATATCCCGTTGCAACAACAATAGCTCCAACATTTAATGTGATATCTTGAGGTTTTTGTTCAAAATCTATTGCTTCTGCCTTACAAATTTTCTCACATACACCACAAACACCTTTAGTTAGTTTTAAACACATCTTAGAGTCAATTAAATAGATTGGTGGAACTGCTTGAGGAAAAGGAATGTAGATAGACTTTCTTTTACCAAGATTCATATCAAAGATGTTAGGAGTCTCGATCTTTGGACACTTAGTAGCACAATCTCCACATCCTTTACATTTAGTCTCATCAATATACCGTGGTTTCTTATGGACTGAAACCACAAAGTCACCTAGCTTTCCAGAGACTTTTTGGACTTCATGATATGTCATGAGTTCAATATTGGGATTTCTAAACACTTCCACCATCTTAGGTGCTAGGATACATAAACTACAATCGTTTGTAGGAAAAGTCTTATCAAGTTGAGCCATTCTGCCTCCAATCGAGGGCGTTTTTTCTACTAGGTATACTTTAAAACCTAACTCAGTTAGATCCAAGGAGGTTTGCATTCCTGCTATACCCCCTCCAATTACTAATACAGATCCTTCCATCATTTATCACATACTTATTTTATTGATAAAAAGGTGTTTTGGTATCTTTTTTTCCGTTAAATAAAAAATTAAGCAAGCCAATTATATAAACATTTTTATGATTAATGATCAAGATCCGACATGAAATGCATTGTTGATGATCAGTCTTAAAAGTTTATTTCATTGTAGTTTTCGTAATTGGTCTTAATTTACACTAATTATTTATCTTTAGTGACATTATGCACATTTAGGTTAAAAATCTGGGAGTATGGAGATCATTTTGGGATAATTCTTAGTAGGACTGTTGGTTTTAATACATAATCATAGTTTGTAATTTCGCTTTTCCTATATTTTTTATATTAGGGATAATGATTCTTATACAAAGTGATCAAGATCTGACAAAAAGAAGGATTAATTATGAAAATCATACAAAATCTCTTAAATTATTTGTATTTTCTAACACATATTATATTTTTGATAAAATTATTTATAGAGAATTTCATTGAAAATAAACTATAAATTTACATTTCTATAAAAAATTAAAGTATTCTCTAGATAGATAGTTCAATTATTTTCGATTTACATACTCTAAGAAAGCTTTAACGACCATTTGAAACTTAGGGTCTCGTATCACTGTTAAATGATCCCTCCCTTGGATTTGAAAGTGACACGCCTCTGGAACTAATTGAGCTATTAAAGTTTTATCTCCCTTGAGTACATCATTAGAACCAAGAACAGTCATTACAGGTACTTTAGTATTTTTAAGAGAATCTCTAATTTGATCGGGAGTTTTCATTATTTCAGACCATTCTTTTAAGGTGCCTGCTTGTGCAGCAGCTAAAGCAAGTACATCATTATCACCTGATCCCATGGCCTGACGAAATGCTCGAGCCAAAGGGTCTTTAACATGTTTAATTCCTTCCACTTTAAAGGCTTCGACTATCCGTTTTGTCATTTCCTTTGCTTTTTCATTATCTTTTGAAAATTCTTTGTAATCAAAAGTAAATATAAATCCTCCTAGAATAGCAGAAATAAAAATCTCAGGTTTCGTTAATAATAAGCGAAATATTATATATGCTCCCATAGAGTACCCAAATAAATTTACTCTTTCAATAGAAAGGTGTTCAAGAAGTTTAATCACATCATCCTCCATTTTTTGTCCATAATAAGAATCATCATGTGGTTTATCACTTTTCCCATGACCTCTGCAATCTATAAGAATTAATCGGTAATTTTCTTTTAGAGTTTTCACCCAATTTGTTAGTTTCCAACTATTTTCAAGATTCAGTGCAAACCCATGGATCAATACTACTGGTGGGCCCTTTCCTTCAATTTCATAATAAATTCTAACACCATCATTGATAAAAAAAGGCATTACAGAAATCCCTCATTCTTCAATATCCTTCTCAATTATTTTTTGTAAACATTTAAAATGAGTAGCTCAACCTTATATAATTTCCCTTTGCGTTAAATTATTCGTTAAAATTGGAATATAATTTAATTACAGGTTTTGTTTCAGGTTCTGAGCAAACCTTTCCGCATTTTTGAGGTCTTCAACATTCGGTCTACCCTTATTAGCAAATTCATCAACAATCATGTAACCTTTCGATTGCAATTTTTCTCTAAGCAGCGAGTGATCTTTGGCGACTTTGGTTTCTCCTATCATTGCACTGGTTGAAAAAATGAATGCTTTTCTATTGGTGACTTGGGGAAGGTTATCTGTAAGGTCAAGCAGATCTTTATGATGTTTTCCACCATATATTCCTGAACCAAATCCTATTAGATAATACTCTTGAAACTCTTCAGGGTTTATTTCTTGTGGTGTTTTTATCTGTGCATCAAGAAATTTCGCGAAGATGTTAGCGACCTTCTCGGTATTTTTGTGATGAAATGAGACCAAAACAAAAAGAGATTTCATTGGTAACGGAACTTTCTTTTATATTTAAGATTATCTGACTAAAAATTGTGTATACCAGAAGGTCTATATTAAGGTTAGATTACTTAGAATTAGCTAGTGAACTTATTTTAACAGAAGGTGTTCAAATTGATGATTATTTCGTAGGTTTTTATAAAAAATGTTCATAAAAATCATTTTTCAAGCTTACATTGGTTTTCTTAACATGCACCAAAGAGGTACATCGGTTTCAGGGATTATAACATATTCAAGGATTTCGAATCCATGTTTCTGGTAAATGGACATAGCTTTTTCAGTGTTAGTTTCCACATAAACCGGTAACCCATCGCTTTCAATTCTTTTTAGCATACTACTTATCAATAGACTCCCATATCCTTTTCCTTGTTCTTCTGGTTTAACGGCAATATTTTGAAAATACCAATGGTCAAAGGGTGCAAGTTCTTTATGCTTCTCATCCTCATACTTAAAAACGGTCATAGTTCTTTTCATTGCTTTTAGTTTTAAGCCTACTTTACGCATTGAATAAAAAGCACCATGTCTCATCATGGCCCAAGTAGATGGAAACGCCTTATTGGGAGGAAGCCATATTGTTATTCCTTCTAAGTTCTTAGATGTCGCATAAGTTAATCCATATTTTATTCCATAGTTATAGATCATATAAAATCCATGTG
Source organism: uncultured Thermoplasmatales archaeon (assembly GCA_964628575.1). Lineage (GTDB taxonomy): Archaea > Thermoplasmatota > E2 > DHVEG-1 > DHVEG-1 > CAZVNH01. The sequence goes on from CAZVNH010000085.1 coordinate 3,590, forward strand.
GTGAATTTTGTTTTCTTTCATTATCATCAGGATATGTAAATACCATTATAGGATCATTTTCAAAAGCAGCACCTGCTACCATGATTGCTTCTTTAACATCATCTGATGTTAATTTATAAAGACCATTCATATCATAATTCACATTCATATTAATATGTAGAAAAAAGTCGATTATAAAAAATTCTTAGACCAATCTTTATCAAGATCAATTAATGTCTCTATTCAATTAGGTCAAGAATCCAACTATTTTCGTATGATAAACGAAAACCATAAAAATTGTAAGCATTCTCAACCAGTCAAGGTAATAAAGCCCGTTGCTTTTCGGTTGATTCTCCTTTTTCGCTACTAAATTTCATTACTTCTAACTTTTTTGCTTATATGTATTTTTTCAAGGCCATAATGGCTTATCAGATAGCAAAGGATAACAGTTAAAGGAAATACTATGGCAAGTTTTAAGACAGGGATAAGATCTATCGAAATAAATGCAAGAGATACAAAAACAAGAACAGGCGGATGGATAAGGTAAATATAAAATGCGCTTGGAGATAGATTCTGCATAATCCTTCCTTGTTTGTTGAATTTTGCATAAAAAACTTTTAGTAGAACGAAAATCATCCCCATACAAATGATATTCTCTACTAAAACAAACAAAAGAGCGTGTATATTGAACCCTCCCATTAAGACACTGTAATCTCCTTCAAATCCTAGAACAGGAATAGCATACGCAAAAAATAAGATAAACGAAGCTACAATTATAATAACCCAGATTTTGACATGCTTTCTTGTCATCTGCTTGATCCAATCATATCGAACAATGATGACGCCAAGGATGAACATCATAATATACTGAATTATAAAAGGGACTGGTAATCCGAACGGACGGTGATCTATAGAAAAGAAAATACGAACTAAAAAAGTACCGAATCCTAAACCAAGAGCTATAATGAATAAGTATATATATTTCGGGATGGGAAATTCTTTTGGGACGCGTTTTTGTACCGAATCAATCTTGGTTACCTGACGCCAAAGAGTATAACCTGCAGTAAAAAGTAATAAAACAACGAGAAACCACATTGGACCCCAAAAAGTTAGAAAGCCTAGAAAAGTCTGCGGTAATTGATGTGGATAAAGTCCAAGAGAATTTAGTGAATAAGCCATAACAGGGCTAACTATCGCTACATACAATAATACGGGAATACCAAGACGGAGAATCCGTTCTTTCCAGAAGGCTCTTACTCCTTTTCGATCATAACTTTTTGGTGTAAAATATCCACCCATTAAAAAGAATAATCCCATGAGCGAGGCTTGAAAAAAACCTCCAATTGAGCTTAGAAGTATAAAAAATATAACGCTGAACGTATCAGTTGGAACAGCCTCAATATAATACCACCAGCCTGTTCCACCATAAGTGACTCTTGCATGTTGGAATATTACGAGAATAGAAAATAAAACCTTTATATTATCAAGAAAGAGGAGTCGTTTTTTATTAGATTCTGTGTTCATGAGATTGAATCATTTAGTTTTTTCAAATAATATTAGTTTGATAATTTCTAATATAAAAATATTTTTTTTTTTTATTTCTGGACCTTATGGAAAATTATATCTGAGGAGATATTCTTATACCATTAATTTTTATTTTTATACGAATTAATCCTTTCAGATTCTATTATAGTTCCTGCTCCAGATTCAGAGCAAATTCTTCCGCATGTTTGAGGTCTTCAGCATTCGGTCGACCCTTATTCATACCCCCAAAATATTTCAAGAAACTATTTGTGTTAAAACCTTTACAAGCAAATTCATCAACAATCATGTAACCTTTCGATTGCAGTTTTTCTCTAAGCAACGAGTGATCTTTATCAACTTTGGCAACTCCCATAATTGCACTGGTTGAGAAAATAAATGCTTTCTTGTTGATGACATGTGGTAGTGTATCGACAAGGTCAAGAAGAAGTTTATGATGTTTTCCGCCATATATCCCTGAACCAAAGCCTATTAGATTATAATCTTGAAGTTCTTCAGGGTTTACCTGCTGTGGTGTTTTTATTTGAGCATCAAGAATTTTTGCGAAGATATTAGCGACTTTCTCAGTATTATTATGATGATAAGAAAACAAAACCAAGAGAGATTTCATTAGTAACAAAACATTCTCTTATACTTAAGATTATCGCGCTTAACAATTTTTATAGGTCATATCAAATACTTTTTTAATGAATAGTATAATAATAAAACAAAACCAAAAATTGGTAGAAATACATCATTAAACAAAGTACTAATTGAGATGGTTTAACAATGGAAAACCAAGTAGAAGAATTATACAAACTAGGATCAAAATGTCTAGACCAAAGAAATTATGTTGACGGTAAAATTTATTTTAAAAAAGTGTTAGAATTAGATGAAAATCATGTGAATGCACTAAATGGCCTTGGATTAGTATTTTATTACACGGAAAAATACCTTGAAGCAGAAGAATCTTTTAAGAAAGTATTTAATTTAGATCCGAATTACAAATACGCTCGATATAATCTTGGAAATGTATAATTTGTTCAAAAGATGTACTCTGATGCTGAAATACAGTATAAAAAAGCTATTGATATAGATGAGAAATATTTATACCCACATTATTATCTGGGTCGTACATATACGGAGCAAAAAAAATATAAAGATGCTGAATTCTGTTATAAAAAAGTGTTAGAGTTAGATGAAAATCACATAGCCTCAAATTATTATCTTAGTCGTGCATACCAAGAACAAAAAAAATATGATGATGCAAAGCATTATTTCTTGATAACGTTACAATTGGATCCTAATAATAAATACGCTCGATATAATCTTGGAAATGTATATTTTGTTCAAAAGAAGTTTCCTGACGCTGAAATACAGTATAAGAAAGCACTTGAAATAGATGAGGACCATTTACATTCGATTCACGCTTTAGGTCGCACATACTTAGAAATGAAAAAATTCGAAGATGCTGAATACCAATTTAACCAAGAAATTAAATTGGATAAAGAAAATATTGATGCGTGGTATTATCTTGGCATATTATATTTCACAGAACAAAATTATGTTAAGGCGGAATCCTGGTTTAAAAAAGTAATCCAATTAAAAACTGATTATAAATCAGTAAGTTATTACCTCGGTAGGATTTATTTTTTTCAAAAGAATTTTGTAGATGCTGAAAAACAGTTAAAGAAAGCTGTTGTACTAAATGAAAAGGATTTATATTCAAATTTTTATCTTGGGATAGTATATATTAGTCAGGTGAAAGAGCCATCTACTTCAGCTTTAGATATTCATAAGGAAGCAAGTATTCTCAATAGTAAGAATGCAATTCAATATTTTGATAATGTACTTTCAATTAATCCCAAACATAAGGATGCGTTGTGCTTTTTAGGATTTGCAGACATGATTTTATATTCATATGATAAATCGAAGAAACTTGCCGATAAAGCAATGAATTGTACCGATAAAACTCTCGAAATTGACCCAAATTATAGCTTAGCATGGGGTTTAAAAGGAGCTATATATCTAGCATTAGGAAAAAAACTTGAAGCTATTGATTGTGTGATTCGTTCAAAGGATGATGATGCAATTGAGAAATTTCTAAAAGCTTCCTATTTATCTAATTACTCAAGAATTGAATCACAGTGGCATTCTTTTAGATCTGGTACGACACATAGAGAGAGCTTAATTTCATCAATAATAAAAGATGCAACAAAAGGATTTGCAAAAGATTTTGCAAAAGGAATATTAAAAGGTTTTTTTGGTTTATAAGATTATTCAATCTTGATAAAAATTGGAATTGATAACACGCAGGTCTTAAAAGATGCCATTTGCTAGCCTTAAAAGAATCTTGAAATTTTTTTAAAATTTTTAAAAAACTATTTCTTTAAACCTGGGAAATAAAGAACTAGCATTTTGTTGGAGAATTTTCGTGAGGACTTCTCTTTCAAAATTATAATTTTGAAGACCTTCATTCATAAGTTTTACAACCCTTTCAGGCAAGAATGGATAATCACTCCCATATAATACTTGTGTTGGTTCCACTAAACTAAGCAAGGAACTTAGCGTATAGGGGGTTGCTGACACTGCCGTATCATAATAGAAGCGTTTTAACTGATTAATTATCTTTTTATTTCCAAAAGTAATTCTCCAAGTTATAAAGGGAACAGTTCCTCCTCCATGTGAAAATATAAAACTTATATCTGGAAAGCGTTTTGTTGCTCCTCTATGTATAAGATTAACAATTGCCCTTGTGGTATCAAAAACGAATTCTAAAACTGCAGGTTTTATTATCATGGGTAATGTATCTAAAGGAGGCACGCTTGGATGTACAAAAACCACAGCTTTCCTACGGTTTAGCTCATAAAAAAGATCATCATAATGGGCATCCCCGAGGTATATACCTCCAAAATTTGTAAGTAAAACCACCCCATCCAGTTTTAAGGTATCTAGGGCATACTCTAATTCAACTATGGATGCCTCTATATCTGGTAGGGGTAAAATAGCAAACGCACCAAAGCGATTTGGGTGTTCATTCACCATACGAGCAGAGAGTTCATTACATTTACGTGCTAACTTTTGAGTAAAATCATTATCTCCAAAATAAATACCTGGTGCAGAAATTGAATTAATTGCTATAGCTATCCCTTGCCTATCCATAAAAGTAAGGGTGTTTTCAATATCCCATTGAGGAAATGGTTCACCAACAGCATTTTTAATTCCTACTGAGCCTAAATCTGCTAGATATTCTTTAGGTACAATATGATGGTGAACATCAATTTTTTGAGAGTTTATTGACATATTAATTTTTGAAATATGTAATTATTTTTTTCATGCACTTATTTGAACGTGGAATATATTTAAGACCACATAATATTGAAACGTTAAATAGAATTATATGTTTTGCACCAACTTTGGCATAATTTTCAATTTGATCAATCACTTCATCAGGACTACCATTTAAGTAAAAATCATGACACATTTTACTAGGGATCTTTTCAATTATTTGCAGCAATGACTTTTTATCGTAATGTGTAGGAATAAATTCTAAAGTTCCATCAATATTTTCTCCAAGAGGATGTGATAATCCATATTGCTTGAAATCTTTATGATATAATAGAATTAGGTTATTTTTCGTAATTGGATTTTTGAGCATTTTATCGACTTCTTCACTATCTTCATCGGTGATAACTCCCAAAATAACTGCGGGCGTAACCTCATCCATACTTCTATCTGCTTTCAGTATGTAATTTCGAAGAATCTTTAGTTTCTCTTTATAGATTTCGGGTTTTAAAAATATAGGTAACCAACCATCACCTAATCTAGCAGTTATATCTAGCATTCTATTACCACGAGCAGCAATCCATATTGGGGGAAATTTTCCTTTTTTAAAAGGATTTAATCTGAGGAGGGCATTTTCTAACTTCCAAATATTTCCATCATA
>CAZVNH010000086.1:0-9005 GCA_964628575.1 uncultured Thermoplasmatales archaeon
TCACGTCTCTTTTAATAATACTAGGAAGAAAACTTATAAATAAACCAAAAAATGTTCCTGCAACCCACGTCCAATCTTTTTTCCATATCGCAAGAATTATTGATATTATCATTATTACTCTTAGTAAAAAGGTAAACGATAAGCATTGTATTCTACAAATTTTTTTTATCCTGTGCATTTTCTTCTTATCATCCTTTTTTCTTCTTAATTATTCGTTTTTCGATTTGCTCGCCAAAATCATTAGTAAATTCATCAAAACTTCCACGTTTTATCATACTTACACCTAATATTGCCATAATTATACCTGCAAGCATATCAATAAAAAGATCCTTTATTGTATCATTATATCCCCATTGCTCATATGTACCAAACACAATATCAGTGATCCATTCGTTAAATTCCCAAACCACTCCCATAGCAATTGTTGTAATAACTACTACAAAAGCCATTGCATATTTATCCATTTTTAGTCCATCCCAATACTCGTCTAATATGTAAATTACTACAAATGCAAGAAAAGCAACAAGAAAAGAGGATACAAAATGAGTTAGAGTATCATAATGTTTAATACTATATGCTCCTAATAATCCTCCTCCGACGTGTAATATGAGGGCTATTGTGACTAAAATTTCTAAAATTAAAGGTAAAGTTATCTGATAATTCCTTTTTAAAATTGTTGGGATTAGACTAATTATTAATGCAAGTATGCATCCGAAAATCCATATCCAATGTCTGTTATTTATTGAAATTATTAAAAGTATTATTATTACAATTTTTAATGAATATGAAATGGTAAGACCAATTTTTTTTAAAATATCTTTTTTCATTTTCTATCTGTTTTCCTTGATACTTATTAATCTAATATTTTTTTAATATCTTTTTTCATTTTTTCTAAAAACTTTGATTTTATAAGAAATAATCCTAATATTATCATAAATATACCTCCTAAAGTATCAGATAGTAAGTCTCCCATTGTATCAAAAAGTCCAAGTTGCGAGTTCCAATTGAAAAAGTAATCGGTTAACCATTCTAAAAATTCCCAGATAACACCAAATGCCATTGTATATAAAACTACATCAATTAGTATTTTTGTCCTCTGTTTTTTAATATCCTCGCTAATCACTGTTAGAATAATAAAAATTATAAAGGCTACTACAATAGATGAAAAAAAATGTGTAAATTTATTATAAATTGGATGAATATCGCATCCATTAAATAGACCATTTCCAGTATGAAAAATCAAAGAAAGAGCAATAAATATATCAAGTAAATAGAATAGATGAATTTTAGTAAAAAATCTTATTAGGTTTGGTATAAAAGATATTAAAACCATTAAAATAATGAAAAATGTCCATAAATAATCATTTTTAATGATTGATATAAAGAGAAGTATTATTATAACTATTTTTAGAAGATAACTTATAGTCTGAACAATCAATTTACTATTCATATTTATCAAAATCTTTGAAATAAATTTGCCTACATCCATTTCTTTTTCTTAAAATAATAAAGCATTATTATTGATATTATTATCATAATCAGAATAACAATTGGATATCCCCATTTCCATTCTAACTCTGGCATATATTGAAAATTCATTCCATAAATCCCTACAATAAATGTAAGAGGAATAAATATAGCAGCAAATATTGTTAAGACTTTCATAACTTCATTCATCTTGTTACTTATACTGCTCATATATATATCAAGCATTCCTGCTATCATATCACGAAATGTTTCTATAGTCTCAATGATTTGAATGGTGTGATCATATAAATCTCTAAGAAAAATATGAGTTTCTTTTTTAATTAATTTTGATTCTTCACGAATAAGGCCATTAATTACTTCACGAATTGGCCAGACTGATTTACGTAGATAAATCATTTCTCGTTTTAGATTATAGATATTTTGAAGTGTTTCAGGAGAAGGATTTAAAACCAGATTTTCTTCAATACTTTCAACTTTTTCACCAATTTTTTCAAGAATAACATAGTAATTATCAACTATTGCATCTATCAATGCATAAGCTAGATAATCATTACCCATCTTTCGAATGCGCCCTTTAGATTGTCTAATTCGTTCTCTAACAGAGTCAAAAACATCACCTACTTTTTCTTGGAACGATAAAACATAATTTTGACCAAGGATAATACTAATCTGCTCACTCTGTAGTTCATAATTATTTTCATCAACATAAAACATTTTTAAAACAAAAAAAAGATATTTTTCAAAACCTTCAATTTTCGGTCTTTGATCGGTATTAACAATATCTTCCAAAACAAGTGGATGGATATCAAAACAATTACCAATTTTTTCAATAGCATTTATATCATGAAGTCCATCAACATTAATCCAGCTTACAGATGGTTTATTTTTTAAAGATAAACATTCTTCAATATTAACAACTTCTCTTTCATCATACTTTCCAATACTATAATCCATAATTGTAACTTTTATTTTATCTGTTTTTTTTTCACCAATATGAATTAAAGAACCAGGTGAAAGACCCCTTGCTTTTGAACTTCTTTTTATCAATCTTGGCATAAAAACCACTTATTTTTTTATATTATATATTTTTCTAATAGGCCATGAGATTTCAATTTTTTCCTTATCAAATCGATTTTTTAATTTTTTAATAAATTCATGTCTGACAGGGAATTGATCCATTGGTTCTTCAACCTTTAATATTGTAATAAATTCAATATTTGAATCACCAAACTTACGAAATCTTAAAATAGGCTCAAAATCCTTTGCGGCTCCTTTTACTGTTTCTTGTATTTCTTTTGCAACTTCAAGAGTTATTTGTTCTACTTCTTCAAGATCTGATTCATAGGCAACTCCAGATTCAATAAAAATTTTCATATCAAGTTCTGGTAATGAATTATTTGTTATTGTTGATTCAGCTAATTTGCTATTTGGAATTATCACATAATTATTTTGTAATGTTTTCAAGCGAGTTGATCTCCATCCAATATCTTCAATAAAATCCCCTACATTAATAGGTTTATCTGATACTAGATGAAGTCCAGCAAAAAAATTAGAAAGAGTGCTTTGAAGGGCAAGACCTATTGCAAGAGCACCTAATCCGACTCCTGCAACAAATGGTGTAATATCAAGTTTAAAGTATCCAAGAATTATTACAAGTGCAATAAGAAAAATAATTACATTAACAACTTTACTTAAAAGTTTAGGTGTTCTTTCAAATCCTCTCCTGATTTTTAACCAACCGGTCATCAAAACTGTGATTATACGAGCTGCAATAAGTGCAACAATTAATGTAACTATAACAAAAAAAACACCATGAATCCATAATTCATACTTAGTTAGATAAGACAAAGATTTAACTGCTGTGAATAAACCAAGAACAAATATAAGAAAAAGTACAGGTTTTGAAAGTTGTTTTAAAATAAAATTTTCATATTTTTTTCTTTTTCCAGCGATTCTTCTTACAAAAAATTTTAAAATAAAATAGGCAACTGTTATAAATATTATATCACTAATAATTATTATTAAAAAGCGTATATATTCATTATTTAATAGATTTTCAAATGAATCCATTAATCAAATCTCTCCATATATTATGATATTATTAATACATAGTAAATATACTATAAATTAAAGCTTAACTAATTATCTTTTCTAATTTTATCCACCTATATAAAAAATGAGATAATTACAATTAAAAAAGTTAATAATGGTTTAAATACTACTATACATTATAATAACCTGCTGGGTGCATTTAATATGAAAAAACAAAAAAAGATAATTACAATAATTACTTTCATCATAATTGTCATAATAATTTTTGCAGGAATATTTGTAATAAATAATCCCTCTGAAGATAAAGATGAGATAAAAGATAATGGCAATAAAACTTCTTATGTTACAGAGCCTTTTCTTTGGAGAATAGAAGGGGAAAATCCTTCCTATCTTTTTGGCTCTATTCATCTCCCATATAGTAATCTTTTAACATTACCAGATGTTGTTTATGATGCAATAATTGAATGTGATAAAATATATACTGAAACAAAAATTGATGACCCTGAAATAAATGAATTATACAAATATTATATGATTGATACAGGAGAAACTTTACAAGATCTTTTACCAGATGATATTGAAAATAGATTAAAAAACATACTATCAAGTAGAGGTTTAAATATTGATGATTATTCATTATTTCAGGTATGGGTGGTTGCTAATGAACTACAAAGAATTGATATTGAAAATCCTAAATTAAATCCTTTATTAGATCAATATATTTGGAGTCTTGCTGAACAATTAGAAAAAGAGGTAGATGGGCTTGAAAGACCTATTGAATCTATCAATGTGTTTATTAATCTCAATCTGAGCGAACAAATAAACCTACTTGAAGATACGATTACTGCTATTGAAGAATATGACAGTTTAGGTAAAGCATTAACTGAAGATATTGAGAGTGCATATCTTAAGGGAGATTTGGAAGAATTAAATGATTTTTTATATGCAGATTATGATGATAATAACCCTATTGACGTAAAGATATATGAGGATTTAATAATTAATAGAAATATAAACATGAGCGATCGAATAGCAGATAATATTACATTAAATCCTGAAAAACAATTTTTCTTTACAATCGGTGTCGGTCATTATTATGGAGATGATGGAATTTTAACGCTACTAGAAAATAAGGGATTTACAATAACACGAGTTGAATTTAAAACAAATGAAGCATGCGGTCCTGGTGAGGTTAGCATAAACAATAGATGCTACTATCCATTTAGGTAAAATATTTATGAATAAAATTTGGATTCTTGTTGGAGTAATCATTTTTATCTCATTTATAATAGGTGGATGAGTATTTCTTGGGGAATTCAATCTTTTTTCAAAAAAATTGGGAAAAGGATCAAAAGATATTGTATTATCAGATATAACAAAAATTATTGGAACATGGGAAACACAATATAATAGTTCTGATATAAATTTTATTGGATTAAATGGTATTTGTTCATTTTCATCAAATGATAAAGCAACGATTGGTGGAATTTTATACACATGGATTTTGTCAAATGAAAATCTTGTAATTACTATTAATGAAAACTCAGAGCAATTTGTTTATGATTATACTGTTTCTAATGATAGAACAACTCTTACTCTTTCAAAATCAGATAAAAAATATGTATTTATTAAAAAATAAAAAAATAAGAAAAAGAGAGGGTTAGGGATATCTACAACCCTAAAATATATTTTAGTATTGGGAAATTTGCTAAGAAATCAAAGAAAATTCCCCTGTTTCGTGGTGTAGTAAAATGATGCTCTGCCCAAACAGATTCTGCGCCTTCTGATGTTTTTGCTTTAGCTCTTATTTTGAAACTATCTCCCGTTGTGAATGTATGTGTATAGACTCTACCGGCTCCAGATCCATATGGGCCATCCCAACCAGTATTAGTTCCATCACCCCAATCAACAAAGTACCAAAGTTCTCCATTTTCTGGATGAGTAGCAGTTACAGTAAAATCATATGCTTTATTTTTGTCGCCTTTATGTGGTCCAGTAATTACTGGTTTGTTTGGTGTTACAAATATTGAATCAGAGTATACATCCCCAACTCCGTTTCTTGTATCTGTCCAAAATGCTCTATCTGGTAATAGATTTACGCAGTGATATTCATTTGCAACAGTTCCACTAACATCGTTTAATTGATCTTTTAATGTCCAAGTTTCTCCACCGTCAATTGAAACAGCAGTATATAGATTACCGTTTTTATAAAATGCGCATGCTGAGTTAAGTCCAGTTCCTGCGATATCTGGATATGTTTCATCATCTCCAGAATCTGCTATATAACTGAAATCTATTGTATCTGTGATATCTGTTGTATATCCACATATAATATCACCTTCGGATTCAAATGCAACATTTAATACTCCATTTTCAGCCATTATTGCTGGGTTTGCACATGGTCCTTCAATTAACCAGTATGGGAATGATTCATCTGCAAACCAATCTTCCATAGTTTGATACATAACAGCTAAATCATTAACTCTAGTATCTGGATTATATAATTCATATGCCCAGTATATTATACCAGTTGATTGATCGATATCTATTTGGATATTATATGCTCCTTCAATAGATGGGAACCAGCTGACATAGATGTATTCACCTGAGAAGTAATTCATGAAAATACCATGTTCAAATGTTGCATATTCGGGATCATCCATTGCACCATTCCATGTGGCAATTCCCCAGAAAACACCAGGTTCTTCATTTAAAGGACCATCATAACAACCGATATCTGTAGAATACATTGGTCCACATTCTAGACCGTTTTCAACCCAATCCGGAGAATAATATACCCAACCATAATCTCCAGCTGTGGGATCAGAAATATCTTCAAGCCAGGCTATACAAGTCATTCCAGGGTAATCTTCTGAAACCCAAGTACCATATGCTGTCATCCCTGATTGGAAATCTAAAGCAGGTAATTTGTTAAAACCTCCATCATTCGGAAAAACTCCAGCCATGTCTAAGTCCCAGGTTATACCACCATCATACGAAGGACATGCAGCAATTTCACGAGTTAAAAAATCACCAGGATCTTGCATTTCTATGAGAAATACAGCATTTCCAAGTCCATTATCAGCAATTGCGGCATGACCTGCATAATCTTCAGTTATTAAAACTTCTGAGTCGGTACCTAATGCCAAGGTTCGCTTATTAGAAAATTGTTTAAAAGATTGTTCGTTAACAGTGGTTCTTATTGATTGTTTCACTAAATTATTCTCACTTTTAAAAGCCTTTATTTGTCGTATTTCTGGTTCTGTTGTTTTTACTTTTTGAGCACTTAGCTGTAATCCGCTTAAACAAAAAGCAATAACAACAGCGAAAAGCACCAGCCTCTTTAATACTCTATTTTTTTTTCTCAACATACTTTTTTTTACCTCCGCCATAAAAGTATATTAATAGTTAACCATTGTTAATTTATAATAGTTTCGATTATAATTTTTGTATAAAAATAATATAATTTTATTATTTTTTTTCTTAGAATTGTTACAAAAAAAACAAAATTAAGAAAAATAGATAATATTTTTATCTTAATTTATATATAATTATAACTAATGCCCAAACCAATAACATTACTCCATCTATTTAAAAAATTTATAATTGTGATTTTTCTTATTCATTGATTGTTTTTTCATATATATCGTAAATTCACTTCAGATCCCTGTATATAAAATCTTATTTTTGTTCTGTAAGAAAATGTTTGAAAAATCCAATTAATTCTTCAGAAGAAAATTTATATATATCGAAGTACGATATCGTTTTTCGATATTATGTATGAACGTAAGATACTATTGGGTTTTATTAGGGTTCATATTTTGCATCATGCTTCTGTAGATGGAGGAATTTATGGTGTTGAAATGATTGAAGAGCTTAAATCTCATGGTTATACAATAAGTCCAGGAACTCTTTATCCAATTCTACATGAGATGTATAAAGACGGAGTTTTAAAATTACAGGAAAAAAACGTTAATAGTAAGATTAGAAAAATCTATAAAATAACAGATTTAGGTCAAAAAACACTTGATAATCTTAAGAATTTTATTTTAGAGCTATCAAATGAGGTTATTTAATGTCAATAATTAAGATTAATAAAGTAAAAAAAATCCTTGACAGCAAAGAAATCTTGAAGGAAATTAGCCTTGAAATAAAAAAGGGTGAAATAATTGGAATCATTGGTCCTTCAGGTTCAGGTAAATCTACTCTTCTAAGATGTATAAATAGGCTTATTGAAATTGATGGTGGAACAATAAGCTATAATCAAAAAAATATCGCAGACATTTCTCCTATAAATCTACGAAGAGAAGTAACTCTTGTTCATCAGGAAAGTGTAATGTTCCCGGGCACTGTTTATGATAATGTTTCATTTGGACCAAGATTAAAAGATGAAGTTGATGAAAAATACCTTATTAAATGCTTAAAAGACGCTGGACTTAATACTGATTTTTTTGAAAAAAATGCATCAAAACTTTCAGGTGGTGAAAAAAAACGTGTAGCACTTGCTAGAGCCCTTGCATTAAAACCAAAAGTATTGCTTTTGGATGAACCGACATCTGGAGTTGATCCAAAAAATGTTCAAACTGTTGAAAAAACAATTGTAGATTTTTCTAAAAATCTTGAATTAACAGTTTTATGGGTCACACATTATGTTGAGCAGGCTAAAAGGGTAAGTAATAGGATTGCAAACATAAAAGATGGAATAGTTAGAGAGATTCAAAACACTAAAGATTTCAGATGGGAGGGAGCATATTGACAGGGATTCCTTATACCTGGCAAGAAGGACTTATTATTCTAGCAGCAGTATCAGTTTTACTAATACTTGTGATTATACTTTCTGTTATTAAAAAAATTGGTGTTGGTAAAGAGTTTACAGTTGCAATATTAAAAGGTGGAGGCCAGTTAACAGTTATTGCACTGTTTCTAACATTTCTATTCAGATATGAATATTGGTATTTTCTAATATGGCTTCTTATTGGAACAATGATACTTGTTAGTGGATATACATCAGCAAAAAGAGCAACAGGAATGAAAAAAGCCTATTATGTAACAACCCCTGCAATACTTATTGGCTCAACTACTGTTTTAGTAGTACTTGCATTATCACGTGCAATGCCAAATCAACCGCAATTTATTGTACCGCTTTCTGGTATGGCATTTGGAAACTCTATGGCTATATGCTCATTATCGCTTGATAGGCTTTTAAGAGAGGTGAAACTAAATAAAAACGCGATAGAAACAGCTCTTTCTCTTGGGGCAAACTCAAAACAAGCAGTAGAAGAATATAGTCGTTTATCAATAAAGACTTCACTTATTCCTACAATTGATAGATTAAAAACATTGGGAATAATTTTTATACCAGGTGCAATGTCAGGGTTATTAATTGCAGGAACAAATCCAATACTTGCTGCTGAATACCAAATAATTGTATATTTAATGATTGTGGGTGGAGGAATAATTACAGC
>CAZVNH010000087.1:0-8888 GCA_964628575.1 uncultured Thermoplasmatales archaeon
TTGTCATAGTTTTTCAAACTATTCAAACATTCATTTATTATTTACATGAACGTTTATGGGAAAAAAATACTTGGGGAAAATAATTAAAAAAAAAACCAACTTTTTCTATTTTATAAAACGTCCATCATCTTTAAAGGTTGACAATTTATTGATGTTTTTTTCCATCCAACCTATCTTTATTTTTTTTCTTTGATCAAATTTTGCAACATATGGTTTAATGTCTAAAAGTGGAGTGCCATCAAGAATATCTAACTCTCGAATATACAAGATGTTATCCTTAACTTTTATAAGTTGAACTATTGAAAAACCTAAAGGATTCGGTCGACTGGGCCCACGTATAGAAAAAATACCATGAATTTTATCATCCATAAACGGCTTTGCAAGAAGAGATGTTTTTTTTACAAGATGAAAATGATATAAAAGAATAATATGTGAAAAACCTTCAAGATCCTTTAAACCTTTTACATATTCTGGGAAGATTTCAACAGTTCCTTTAATATATTTACAAGTAGATGACTGTATAGGAGTTCCTTCAGGTTTTTTAAAAGGAGAATGAATAATCCCGATAGGTTTGTAAATTATATCATCCATGTGTATCTACCTAAAATAAGGATAAGTAGTTAATTAATGATTAAGCTTTTTGTTTTCTTTTTATAGTTGCTTTGTTGTTTTTTTTGCATTATAACGTAATGCAACGAATCTATCATATAAACCTAAAATTAAATAAAAAAATTATTTTGTAAATAATTCGTTAAATGTTCAAGAAATATAGTCACGATCTTTTTCCATTATATCATTTTTATTAGAAATTATTTATATTGTTATTTAAAAAGTATAACATAAATTAGAGCAGCAATTGGCTAGAAATGTCAAACAACTATTATAAATGAAAAAAACAAAGTCAATAAAAAATAATGGATTTGGTGAGTAATAATGAAAAAACCATACAAAAAAAGTATAATATTGATGTTAGTAACAGCCCTTATATTAAGCGCTTTTGGAACTATTATTATGCCAACTACTTCTGCAGATGCGTTTTATACAAGTTGTTCAAAACAAGTTTGGGAAGTTGATGGAAAGGTAATTGCCTCAGCAGATAGACCTTGTAGTTTTACTTTTACACAAACACATGTAACTAAGATTGGTTCATATGTTAGTTTTTCTACACGTGATGTAGGTGATTCAGATGAAAATTATATTGTTAAAATAAGGTCTTTAGTTGATGATAATTATAATGAACATACTGTTAAGATTAAGCATAGATATCTATCTATGTACTCTGTCGATCCAACTAAATGTCAAGAAGGAGATTTTATAACCGTTATGGTTAAAGACCACAGAAATATTGGAGCTAACTGTATATTAACCCTTGGTGATAGTACAGGTGGAACAGTATCTGGATTTGGCGGAATAACTGCCCCTGATATTACTGCAGGAGAATGTGGAGGCAATGTAACATTATCATTAAAAGCTTCAAAAAATGGATATGCATCAGATTCTTCATCAGTAGAAATTCAAGATACAAACTCTGAAGAAGTACCCTTCTGTGTTCATGTAACAGAGGATTGGACAGCTGTTCCAGGAGCATCAGTTTCTGTTACAGGAGGCGGCAATTCAGCAAGTGGAACCACAGACAGTAGTGGAAATTTCCATTGTACCGTAATCGCAAATCCTAGTGGAACAGTAATTTCTGCAACCGCAAGTGCTAATGATAAGTCTGGATCAGCAAGTACTACTGTAGTATCAGGTCAAGTAGGTGCTGGTGTCCATATTCAACTTACAGACGAAGAAGATAGTGATAGTACGGATACATGTTTTTTAGCTGGTACATCAATTCTAATGGCTTCCACCTCAATAGACAATGAAAACTCAATGATGATTAAAAACATTGAAGATATACGATCTGGTGATATTGTAATGACAGTAAATAGTATAACAGGTAAAATAGAAGGAAATCCAGTATCTGAAGTACAATGTCATAAACCAGACGAAATGAAAGATGGTTATCTTGAAATAGTATTAAAAAGCTCAGAAGATAACATTGATGTAAATCAACCAGGAGACATTGGTTCAAGTGATAACAAAGTAGATAGATTAACTTTAAAGGTAACTCCTGAGCATCCAATCTTAGTATACGAAGATGAGTATCTATCAAGCTATTTATCAGCAGATGCTGATTTGAGTTCAGATTTTGATTTATTCGACGATGGAAACAAGCTAATATATGTTAAAGCTGGTGACTTAAAGAAAGGAGATAAAATATTTGGCAGTGTAATTGAATCTATAATTGCATATCCAAGAGCACAAGAAGACTCATATCATTTAGTTTTTCTCGATTCAAATCTTCACTATATATTAGTACCCGAAGACCTAGAAATTTCATTAGAAGAAGGATACCTACCAGGATTTGATGATGGATCATCAGAGCTACCTGGTGAAATAGGTGGATATGCGCAAATCTTAATATCTAAACCAACTATAGCACCCGGATCAAAAGGAGGAAGCAGTGTTCCTCTAATGACAACTCAACTATTAGCAATGCTTCTACAAGATCTATCTATGTCAGTTCCATTATCTCAACAGGGCATAGCATTAATTGAAAATAATGAAGATAGTGCATCAATGGTAACAAGCGATACAGTATCAGTAGGATTATTTATTAAATAATAATCTTTTCTTATTTTTAATTTTAATAATTTTTTCTTGTTTTGAATTTTTATCTTTTTGACATTTTAACAGGTTAATCTTAAATATTATTAATGTCAAGAGTTAACAAGCTACACAATAACACTAATAGGAGAGAGGTAGATGAACCAAGATAAAACATATAATATACTCAACCTGATCTGGTTTCCCAAAAAAAAAGGTTTTAATCCTAAAAGATTTATTGAACTTGACTTGTTTAGAGGTTTAGCAATTATACTAATGATATTCGGGCACATCTTATGGGATCTTGACTACTTTGGATTAATGTCGATAAATAATAGCTTATACTCAGGATTGCAGAGAATAGTGCCTCCTTTATTTTTTACTATTGTAGGAATAAGCATTATTGTAAGTAGAAAAAAGAAACAATTGCCATCTGCAAAAGAAAAACAATACAATATAAATCTTTTAATTAGAGGTTTAAAGATTTTCAATCTTGGAATGATACTTACAATAATAACAATGATAGCAATACCAGATCGCCCAGTATATTTTGGAGTTTTACATTGTATTGGATTATCAATTATTTTATGTGTACCCTTTTTAAAACTTAGATTTTACAATCTTATTATTGCAATTTCAATGATAATAGCAGGATTATTAATAGGGCAATTTACAATTCAAAATCCAACAATATTTCATCTAATATTTGGACTACACGAATCCGATATCTGGAGCCATACTGTAGATTACTTCCCATTACTTCCCTGGATGGGTGCCACATTATTTGGAATGACAATTGGAGATTATTTATACTGTGGAAACAAAAGAAGATTTAAAATGCCAGATTTATCAAGATATAGACCTGCAAAAATATTTTCATGGTTTGGCCAACATTCATTGGAAATATATTTACTTCACCAACCTGTTATCGCGGGATTTATGTATGTTTTTGCAAAAGTTTTATAAAAAAATATATTTTTTTTAAAAAATTGTAAAACTTTATCTATACAATAATATATAGGGAATTGGGGGAATTTGGTGGGCCGTTAAGCGTGGTAAAGGATGGGTCTTCCATTTCCGATTCCTCATAATAATAAACTGTGTTTGGAGTTTGAGGGGAACCAAATACGATTTACAATGTGAAAAAAACATGTTTATAAAAAAAATCGCCCGATTCCCCCACTAATATGATAAATTTTTGTTAAAAATTATTAATGATTTCACAACAAATCTATTTAAAAAAATAACAAAATATTCATTAAATCGTATTATACAAAAAAAGAGGAAATCGAAAATAGTTATTATAGCAAAAAGATTCTGATAATTAAAAATACATTACTTCTACATCAATCTTGTTTGTCCTTTTATTTTATAATTAGTAAGGCTATCTATAATTTCATCTTCCTGCAGTATCTTTATTATTTCTTCAACATTAGAAGATATTTTTATATCACGAGTACGGCCATAGCGACCTTTAGAAATAACTCTTGCAGTAATAATACCGAGCATATCCAACTCACTTATTAAATCCGTAATACGTCTCTGAGTAAGAGAATCAGACCTTGATTTTTTTGAAAGCTCTTTGTATATTTCGTATACCTCACCAGTAGTAATAGTTCCTGTCGTTTCATTTTTTCTATTATATTCTTCTTGAAGTAAAATAGCAAGTAAAATTAATTTTGACTGCGTAGGAAGGGTACGGACAACTTCAGTTATCCTATCAATTTCAATTTTGTTTTGTGCAAGTTTAACATGTTTTTTTGTAATACGAGGTGATTTACATCTCTCTGCAAGTTCAGCCGACATGCGCAAAAGATCAAGTGCTCTTCTAGCATCTCCATGTTCTTGTGCTGCAAGAGCCGAACAAAGAGGAACAACTTCTCCGTCAATTGTTCCTTTTTTTAAAGCAATTTCAACACGTTGGTTTAAAATATCTTGAAGTTCACCCGCATCATATGGTGGAAAAATCATGTTTTCCTCTCCAAGACTTGATTTTACACGAGGGTCAAGAAATTCTGTAAACTTTAGATCATTAGAAATACCTACAATAGAAACCTTCGCTTTTTGTAAATCTGTGTTTATACGCGAAAGATTATACAGAGCCTCATCACCTTTAAGTTTATCAACCTCATCAAGAATTATTACAGTGACTCCTCCTTGTTTTTCTATCATTTGTTTAAGTTTTGCAAAAACTTCATCAGTAGGCCAACCAGTAAAGGGAATTCTCTCTGACCAATCATCAATAAAATGATTTGCAATATTTTGTAAAAGCCTATATTGAGTGTCAACAACCTCACAATTGATATAGATAAAATTTACTTTATTACCAGTTTCATCTCCTTTTTTTAAAAGCTCTTTACCGATAAATTTTGTAACAGCTGTTTTTCCTGTTCCAGTTTTACCATAAATAAAAACATTACTAGGTGTTTCGTCTAAGAGAGCTGGAACAAGAATAGATGCAAGATTATTGATTTCTTGTTCACGATGAGGAAGTAGATCTGGCATATAAGTTGGTCGCATCGCTTCTCTATTTAGAAAAAGTCTCTCAGATCTAAGTAAATGACCAAATATATCACCATTTACAGTTTTTTTTGACGTAAAAGAAAACCTCCCTGGAATCATTGTAATTAATTATTGCATATTAAAAACTTGTGAAAAAATTTGATGGATTTTTCTCCTGATTTTCTCCTGTTAATTGTTGTTTACAGGAGGGCCTTTATTTCCTGTGGAAAATTAAAATATTTTTAACTTAAATTCATTTATTTTTTTATTATTATATATTTAAAAATAGAAGAATTAAAATACTCCGAGTTAGATAACTTTCTGGGGATACTCACGTCAATTTTTTTATTATTTTAACACTCACGCAATTATTATTTCCAAATGAAATAAAGGGGTCTGTGTAACGTAAAATTCAAAAATTTTTATAACCAATTTTATCTAAAAAAATAAGATTTTTTGGGGGTGAATAGATTTTACTGTCCCCCAATAATAATTACATCTTTTACTGATCTTATTGAGTTGAAAGGAAAAACAAGCCTTCCTTCGTTATCAAGATGATATAATCTTGGATCAATATCATCTGATGGTTCAACAAGAATACCAACAAGTTCACCTGTTTTTATGTCAACTGTTGAATTTCTCATAACTCCTAAATACAAACCTTCCTCTGTCATTACTGTTTTACCTCTAAGCTCATTTTCTGTAATCTTCATATTTTATTTCCCTCCTTTTATATTATATATCTTTTTCATATGTTGTATATTCTAAGGTTTTTTATCCTTTTTGGCATTTTTTTAGGCTTTTTTAAGCCACGTCTAAATCCCTATCTTTTACATCCTTTTTCCCTATTCCTTTACCAAGTGTTTCAGATATTTTATCATAGAATCTAAGAACGTATTGTGTAATAGATGCTCTAACTGTTTTCATCGCAATATCAAAATGTTTTTTAGTTACAGTTTTAGCCTTTGGGTCTTTTCTTATCGCTATCATCGCTGCTTCTCTACATAATGATTCTATATCTGCACCTGAGTACCAAATAGTTTTGTGTGATAAAAGATATAGTAATTTTTCTTTATCTGATAATTTATTAGTTTTAATTTTTGATTTAGGCATTTCTTCGTCTAATCTATCAGCATCTGACTGTGATAGAACTTGTCCTTCAGTCCCAATTTTTAATACGTGATCTTTTTCAGAAGATATTTCCAAAAATTGAGTTTTTAATTCTTTCTCAATTTCTTTGGTTTCTTCTTTTGTTAGACTTATCGGAATATTTTTTGTATGAATTTTAAATATCTCAAATCTTGCATCAACATCTGGTGCTGGAATATATACTAACCTATCAAATCTACCTGGTCTTAGTAAACCTTGATCAATAATATCAGGACGATTCGTAGCACCAATTACAACAACTCCCTCCATACTCTCAAGACCATCGATACTTGTAAGAAGTTGATTAACTACACTATCTGTTACATGCGAACCGGTATCTGTTCCACGAGATGGTGCAATAGAATCAAGCTCATCTAAAAATACAATAGTTGGTGCAACCTGGCGTGCCTTTTTGAAAAGTTCTCTTACTGCCTTTTCAGATTCACCAACCCATTTACTCATTACTTCAGGTCCTTTAATAGAAATAAAGTTAGCTTTTGATTCATGAGCTACTGCTTTTGCAAGAAGTGTTTTACCAGTTCCAGGTGGGCCATATAAAAGAATTCCACGCGGAGGTGTTATACCCATTTGTTTGAAAACTTTAGGTTTCGTAAGAGGCCATTCAACAGCTTCTATAAGCTGCTGCTTTGCATCTTCAAGACCACCAATATCATTCCATGATATCTTTGGAACTTCTATTAAAAACTCTCTCATTGCTGATGGCTCGATTCCTCGGTGGGCACCTTTGAAATCCTCCATTGTTACTTCCATTTTTTCTCGAACTTCGACAGGTATTGGTTTTTCAAGATCTATTTCAGGTAAGTATCTTCTTAATGCGTTCATTGCAGCTTCACGTGCAAGTGCTGCAAGATCAGCTCCTACATAACCGTATGTTATATCTGCAAGTTCATCAAGATTTGTATCCTTACTCAATGGCATACCGCGTGTATGGATCTGTAAAATTTCCTTACGTCCATTACGATCTGGAGCATCAATTCTTATCTCTCTATCAAATCGCCCTGGTCTTCTTAAAGCAGGATCAAGTGCTTGAGGAAGATTTGTTGCACCAATGACTATGAGTTTTCCACGTCCTTTCAAACCATCCATAAGAGTAAGCATTTGAGATACAACCCTTCGTTCTACCTCTCCGTGAACCTCTGATCGTTTTGGTGCAATTGCATCTATTTCGTCAATAAAAATAATTGAAGGAGCATTTTTTTCTGCTTCTTCAAATATCTTACGGAGATTTTCTTCAGACTGACCATAGAATTTACTCATGATCTCAGGACCATTAATTGTGTAAAAATTTGCATTAGATTCGTTTGCAACAGCCTTTGCAATTAGTGTTTTTCCTGTTCCTGGTGGTCCATGTAATAAAACACCCTTTGGCGGATCTATTCCAAGCCGGTCAAAAAGTTCGGGGTGCTTCAAAGGCAGCTGTATCATTTCTTTAACTCTTTCAAGTTCTTCTTTTAAACCACCAATATCCTCATAGCTGACACGAGGACCTTCAACTTCTATTTCTTTAGCAGCTTCTTCTTTAACATTTATTTTTGTTTCTTCACTAATTGAAACAATTCCACTAGGATTCGTGCTAATAATAACAAAAGGGAGTGAACTACCAAATAAAGCAATACCTGGTATTATTACACTATCGCCCTTTGTAAGAGGTCTTTTTAAAAGTCCTTTTTTTATTAGATTATCAATTCCACTACCAAATTGAATTTGTTGACCCTTTGATATTAAAGGTGCTAAAGATACTTCTTTTGCTTCCTTAATATCTGCTCTCCTAAGCTTTACTCTATCTCCTAGGCCTGAGCCATAATTTTTTCTAGTAAGATTATCAATTCTAATTATTCCTTTTCCTTCATCAGTAGGATGCGCTCTCCATACGACTGCAGATGTTGTTTTTACTCCTTCAATTTCAATAACATCTCCTATGGAGAGATCAAGACTCATTCTTGTTTGATGATCAATTCTTGCTCTACCATATCCTACATCTTGTTGAAAAGCCTCAGCAATTTTTAAATCAGTTTCTTTTTCTGACATTATCACTCCCACCAGATATGTGAAGTATTATTTTTTTATGGCTTAATAAAGAACATATTATTATAATTTTTTATCTATAAGATATAAACTAATACAAAATTTTAGTTAAAACAGCATTATTATAACAATATATTTATATAAAATTTTGAAAAATATTAATATTCAAATGAATTTAAAACATTATTCATTAATATTTGCACTTGTTGGAATTCTATCATTATATTATTTATCAACACTTACAGAACCAATTATAATTGATCTAAAAGAGCTACCAGAATATGAAGGAAAATTAATTACTACAATAGGTACTGTAATTGATTATGATACGACGAAATATGGAAGTCAAATAATTACTATAGAACATGAAAATACAACAGCAACAGTTTTTTTAGAAGGAGAAACAAATGTTGAATATGGGGATTTAATCCAAGTAACAGGAGAAGTCCAGAAATATAATGACATATGGGAAATTATTATCAACGAACCTAATAATGTTAATATTTTAAATAAATGGAATGCTACATGTTACCCTATTTGGC
>CAZVNH010000088.1:0-8869 GCA_964628575.1 uncultured Thermoplasmatales archaeon
AGGTAGTATGGGTCCAAAAATTCTTGCTGCAATACGATTTATAGAGTCAGGTGGAAAAAAAGTAATAATTTCACATGTAGAAAAAGGATGGGAAGCCTTTTTAGGTAAAACTGGAACTCATATATCTAAATAATTTTAACAGTTGTTTTTTTATACACTTTGTTATTTCGTTTTTTTTGATTATGGATACATCAGAAATTGAAAAACAAATAAAAAATATTGAAGATGAAATATTCAATACTCAAAAAAATAAAGCAACTGAGCATCATATAGGAAAACTTAAGGCAAAGCTTGCAAGATTACGTTCTGAAATAGATAAACGTAAGAGCGCTGGTTCAAAAGGTAAAGGTTTTGCCATTAAAAAACAGGGTGATGCAACAGTTGGACTTATTGGTTTTCCTAGTGTTGGTAAAAGCACTCTTTTAAATCAACTAACAGATGCTGATAGTAGAGTTGGTGCTTATGATTTTACAACTCTTGATACAATTCCAGGTATGATGAAATATAAGGGTGCTGAGGTTCAGATTTTTGATTTACCTGGTCTTATATCTGGTGCATCGGTTGGTAAAGGTAGAGGTCGTGAGGTTTTATCGGCTGTTAGAAATGTTGATCTTATTTTATTTTTAATAGATCCAATGCATGAAGAGCATCTAACTCTTATGACTGAAGAACTTCATAAAGCTGGTTTACGTCTTAATTCAAAAAAACCTGATGTTGTTATTAGACGAACTGGTGAAGGTGGAATTAATGTTACATCAACAATTGAATTGAGCTATATTAATGAAAACGTCATAAAATCGATTGCTTCTGAATATGTTGTTAATGCAGATATTATAATTAGAGAGGATATTGCAGAAGATCAATTTATTGATGTTTTTTTAGAAAACCGGGTTTATATTCCAGCTATTGTTGTTATTAATAAAATTGATTTATTAACTGGTAGTGAGCTACAACGGAAGGTTAATGCAATTAAAAATAAAGGTTGGAAGGTTGTAAATATTTCTGCAAAAGATGGAACAGGGATTAATGAAATTCGTAAAACCATTTTTTCTGAGCTTAAGTTTATACGCGTGTTTATGAAACCTGTTGGTAAAAAGATTGATATGGAGGAACCATTGATTCTTAAAGAAGGTAATACTGTCGAAAATGCATGCAGACGTCTACATCGTGATTTCAAGGAAAAATTTCGTTATGCAAATGTTAGTGGGCCATCTGCAAAACATGATATTCAAAAAGTAGGACTTGATCATGTATTACATGATGGTGATATTCTTACTATTGTTATTAGCAAATAAATTATATTTTAAATATTGTATTTTAAAATTTTATTGTTCTAATATTGTCCTATAAGTTATATAAATAAAAAATTAAATAATATAAACAGGAAGGGGATATTATGATGCCTCGTCTATATTATTTCACTCCGGTAACAAAGCGAGGCATCTTAATAAAATATTTTATTTATCTTTCTATTCCTATCTTATAAAGTCCTACATGTGTAAGGAAAAAATTATAAATTTAACAATTCTTAAAAAAATAAAATCTGTAAGTGATAAAAGAAATGCTAGAATTGAAAAATCTGCAATAAAAACTCCTAATAACAACTCAATATTTTCTACGAGTATATTCTCCATTATAAATAAACAAATAAGGATAAAGATATATTAATACAAAAAATAATATTATCTTATTTTAGGATTTTTTTTATGTTTCTCACCATGTATTTCTCATTAAGTTCATATTTCTCTAATAAATCAGATGGTGTTCCACTTTCACAGAAAATATCTCTTATACCCATACGATGGAATTTATTGCAAATATTATTTTCTAATAGTGTTTCTGCTACTGCTCCTCCAAGTCCTCCGATTACTGAATGTTCCTCTGCAGTTATTAAACCGTTAGTATCCTTTGCGCATTTAATTATAAGTTTTTCGTCTAAAGGTTTAATTGTGTGCATATCTACTACTCTAACACTAATACCTTGTTTTTTTAATGTTTTATAGGTTTCAAGAGCTGGTTCTACCATTGTTCCAGTAGCTATTAAGGTAATATCTGATCCATCTTTTACTAACATACCTCTCCCGATTTTTAAATCGTTAAGATCGTTTTTATTATATATCACTGGTGCATCTGCTCTTCCTACTCGTGCATATATAGGTCCTTTTTTTTCTGCCATTAGATGAACAATTTTTTTTGTCTGTTCAGCATCGCTTGGTGCAATAACAGTCATATTTGGTAGTACTCTCATTAGTGCAAGATCTTCTATCATTTGATGGCTTACACCATCTTTTCCAACACTTATTCCACCATGTGTTGCAAAGATCTTTACATTTGCTTTTGAGTATGCCAAATCCATTCTTATTTGGTCATATACACGTCCTGTAGCAAAAACTGCAAAAGTGCTAACAAAAGGTATTTTTCCGCAAGAGGCAAACCCTGCTGCTGTTGTTATCATATTTGCCTCTGCAATACCCATTTCAAAGAAACGCTCTGGATATTTTTTTGCAAACATTATGGTTTTTGTTGATTTTGAAAGATCTGCATCAAGAACAATAAGATTCTTATATTTTTTACCTAGTTCAATTAATGCTTCACCATATGCATTCCTTGGATTTACCATTTTTTTCTCTGTCATAGTTGTGCCTCTATTTTTTTCTGAGCAATTGTTAACTCTTCTATTGCAAGATTTCTTTCCATTTCGTTAGGTGGAACCCCATGAAAGTCAACATTGTTTTCCATGAAAGAAACTCCTTTACCTTTGATGGTTTCAAGAATTATTACTGATGG
Organism: uncultured Thermoplasmatales archaeon; assembly: GCA_964628575.1. Taxonomy (GTDB): domain Archaea; phylum Thermoplasmatota; class E2; order DHVEG-1; family DHVEG-1; genus CAZVNH01. Next base: position 2,788 of record CAZVNH010000088.1, read on the forward strand.
TTTATTTTTATATTTTTTTGCTTTATCTAATGCATCAAGAATTTTTTCAATATCATGGCCATCTGTTTCTATTACATTCCATCCAAATGCTGACCACCTGTCTTTGACTGATTCTAAACGAAGAACATCTTCTGTGTTACCATCGATTTGTAAAAAATTCCTATCTACCATTGCAGTAAGATTATCCAGTTTATAATGTGCAGCTACAGCTATTGCTTCCCATACCTGTCCTTCATTAGTTTCTCCATCACCAAGCATGCAATAAACATTATATGTTTTTTCGTCAAGTTTACCTGCAAGTGCTACACCAATTGCAAAAGAAAGCCCATGACCTAGACTGCCTGTAGATGCTTCAACACCTGGAACATATGTACAGACTGGATGACCCTGTAACATACACCCTGCTTTTCTAAGATTTTTTAATTCTTCTATAGGAAAGTATCCACATTCTGCGAGCACTGAATAAAGCGCTGGTGCTGCATGTCCTTTACTCAAAATAAATCGGTCACGATTTGGATTGTTAGGTTTTTTTGGAGTATGATTCATATGTATAAAATAAAGAGCTACAAGTGCGTCAACTGCTGATAGTGATCCTCCAGGATGTCCAGATTTTGCTCTATATAGCATTTCTATGATGTGTTTTCTTATTTGTACTGCCTTTAATTTAAGCTGATTTATATCGTTTTTTTTATATCCTTTCATCTTTTTTGTCTCCTTGAAAGAATATAGAGTTGAGAGATAATTTGACTTGGTAATCCTTCTGTGTAAATAATTTTATCAACGATATTATCTAATATAATTCTGCCCCCATTTTTCAGCTTTTTCTTTTCTTGTTTTAAAGCTATTATGTCAGTTTTCTAATAATTGATTTTATTAATTTCTATGCAGTGAATAAGGCTATGTTTTAAAAAGTTAATTAAATAATTAATTTTCTCAAAAATTAGTATAGGTTGTTTTTATAATTTATTTATATTCTCTGTAAATGATTTTAATAAAAACCATAAGCTCCATAACCCTATTGTTATAGTTATTGGTATAAAGAAAAATTCAACATACATTTCGTTATAGTTGTTTATAGTAATTCTTGTTGAATGTCCATTAAAGAATGCTACTAAAAAGGTAAAATATAAAATTAGACTATTAGCAATTAATGTACTAATACCTATTAAAATTAGTATTTTTTTCTTGTTTGAAATATAGTTTTTTATAACAGTCATTATTATTTATAGTTTAATTTATAAATATATATATTTTTTGTATATTTTAAAAAATAAAAAATGAAAAAATAGAGTTTTGAGGGAAAATATTCCCTCTATTTTTTAGGTTTTATGCTTCCTTCAATGATAGGAATAATGGTCCTATTGCAAAGGCTGTATAATCTTTTTGTATTTCATTAGCAGTTACAGTAATATCGACTTTACCAAGTGCAAATGTAAATGGTAGTTTAACTGTTTCTTGTACATTAGCTTGAATTTCACCATTTGCTTTACCGCCGATAAATTTGAGTCCATTAACATTTATTATCCAGTCACAGTTGATATCTCCAGCTACAATAGTTACTTTTACTCCAAAACCACCTAATACTTGTTTGATTTCTGCAGATTTACTTTTTCCTTGTTTAATATTTATAGTTATTGTTGCATCATCTGATTTTCCATTAGAATCAAAAACAGTTAGTGTTACGGTGTATGTCCCTTTATTTTCAAAAACATGTATTGGATTTGCTTCTTCATTAGTTGGTGTTCCATCACCGAAATCCCATTCATATGTATAAGGCTCAGTTCCACCTATTACTTTACTCTTGAAAACCATGTTATTACCGACGATACCATTTGATTCAACATCTATTGAGACTAAAATCTCATCACTACCATATACTGTTACTTCTGTAGTATCTGATGCAGTATCTCCAATACTATCTGTTACTGTTAATGTTGCTGTGTATATCCCTTCAGCTTTATAAACATGAACTGGATTTTGTTCATTACTAGTTGTGCCATCACCAAGATCCCATTTATAAGTGTATGGTTTTATTCCGCCTGTTGCAAGTCCATAGAGTTGAATTTCTTCATTAACAATTATTTCGTAACCTCCAAGGTCTTGACCATCTGCATTTGCAGCCAGTGGGCTAGGCTCTGTTACAACTATTGTTAGATATGCCCAATCAAACATGAATTCACCCCATAACCGTGAATCATATGATTTAATTTCCAGAATAACGTTATAGGTTCCTGGTGCATCATATACATGAGCAGGGTTTTCTTCCATACTATATGATCCGTCATCAAACTCCCATAGATATTCTATTGGTAATTCTTCTGAAGTTTGACAACATTCTCCAAATGTATATGCAAATGTTCCATCAGAATTAAATAATATTACTTCACCGGTATCAGCGTTTAATGTAGTTGCACTAGCTTCTGCATGAACTCCAAGCCATGGTTCAACATCAACATTTCCTTGAACTTCTACTCCAAGACCATCAGCTAAGGTAACTCCATCATCCATATATCCACCTGATGGACCATCAGGTTTGCCCCACCAGTTTAACCTAGCATTTACTTTATAATTTGAGAATGATTTTACACCTACAGCATCATCAATACAGTCCATACGGAATTTATTACATCGTAGAGTTGTTCCAGATACTCCCTGATCAATAATAATTGCTCCATCTGGATTTGGATCATATTCCATATATTTTATTGTAACACCATTTACTTTTATTGTTTCAGATCCATGTATTATAGCTGATTGATCAACTGGGAAACAACCATATTCACCCATCTGTGTGATTCCTGTATTGTCACAACATGGAACATCATCTATTACAAAATCTCCGTAATATTCTCCATCAAATACATATGCCGTTCCACCGGGTGCTAACCATTCTAATGCCATTTGTTTATCTACAAATTTTGTATGCCACCATCCAGGTGTGAGAGTATGAAAGTCATCATCGATCCATACTGTATTACGACAAATGTTTACCCAGTAGGTTTGGGTATATGTTGGTCCTATATTGCATACATTATCTACTGCCCAGTATTCCAAAACATGTTTACATTCTTCATGGAATTCTATTGGTTGAGTATATACATACCACCATTTTCCATCTTTAAAGTAAGAAGGTATATTTCCATAGTAATCATCAAACGGGTCAATAGGGTGCCATACTCCTTCATATGTAAAACCCCAGTATGTACCTTGTATACCTGATATACATGGTGGCGTTCCACCATCTATAGCTTCTAGAACGATATCACCACCGATTTTTATTAATCCCTCAGTTGGACTAATTGGGATATAACAAGGATCTGGATGTGTTTTTATTATTTCTGCTGGTGGTGTGCCATCCATACGATAGTGTTGTTCATGTGGAATTTCCTGATTTCCAAAATTATCCACTGCATACCACATGAGCATATGGCAGCATTCTTGATCTATATGTATTTCTACATCAATTTCACCTATATTTATGTTTAAATCTTCTCGATCATTATCATATATAGTCATATCTATTTTCTTTACGTCATAAATTCCGTCGCAATCGGTATCCCACCAAACCTCATAATGTAGGAATTGAACTCCTGTTGCAAGTGGGATTAAATCTCTTGCATAAAGATATATTGCATTACATGGTTTCATATACCAGATACCACTAGAAGGATCATAGAATACACAGGGGCCATGGTCTTTTGTAGTTGTTGGTGGAGTAGTATCACAATCAACATTTATATATGCCTGTGGAATTAGAACAGATCCTGCATAGACACCATTGTTGTCATCATAATCTACTTTTGCAGAACCATATACTTCAACTTCCTGATTTTGCCCACAACATTTTGATTTGGCCTCAAATGTTAATGTTACTACTTCATCATCAGATAAATCAGGATCATTATCTCCGGAATACAAACCAATATTGAGCCATTTAATTGTTGTTATTCCTCCAACAGTACTAACACTATCAGGCATGATATTATATGATCCCTCATCAACAATGCATTCTTTAGTAACCTCAGTTACATTTACATAGTGAGGAATAGTACTTGTTGTTATTGTCGTGTATATATCATTAAAGATTTGTTGAAGATTTGCTGCTGTTGGAGAATTATAATATGTACCACCAGTTGCAGTTGCCATATCCTGTAATGGAGCTACAGCATGACCAGCACCAAGACCTATAGAATATATCACATAGTGTTTAGATGCTGCATCTGCGGCAGGGCCACCATTATATGAATATGTATATGTCCCTTGTCCGTCAGTAAGAAAGATTATTACTTCAGCGGATGGATCTGGTCGAGGATTTGCATCAAGCATTGCTATTGCTGCATTTAAACCTAAGTTAAGATCTGTTCCACCATATGCATCAATCTGGTTAATCCAATATTTTACCCCATCAACTGCATCGAAGTCATGAGATAGACCAAAAGTAAAATCAATTCCTGTTGGCCAAGTAGGTGGTATTCGCGCATCCCAACTAATAACACCTGCTGCGTCTATTGATGGATTCATCATATCAACAAAATTTTTTGCTGCTGTTTTTCGTAGACCCGTAGGATCACTTGAAGACATACTCCCTGAGCTATCAATAGAAAAAACAACATCCATAGGAACAGATGTCGTAGTAGTGCTTCCTGCACCAGATACTTCTATGGTAATAGTTGTTATTTCATCAAATCCTGTTCCTTTAATGTTTATATCTGTTGGTGATACATCTTTTGTGACATCAGGTGGTGCAGTTTGAGCACTTGCCGAATTCATAATTACTATTAGTAAAACAATTGCAATCAAAGACAACAATATTACTATTGGTAAATTCATCTGCCTCTTTTCTTCTTTTATATTTTTATTTATATATCTCCTATCCATTATTTCTCTTCCCCCTTAATTTTTTTTGAATAGAAAATTAGAATAAATTATATTAATAAAAACTTATTGGTTGTATATTATAACTAATGTTACAAAAAATGCTAATAATTCTATTTATTGTTATCTTTTTTTTAAACTAATCATCAAATTTTTATTTTTATTAAAAAATTAAAAAATTATTTCTTATTATTTTTTATATTATTCTTTAATACATGGGTTCTAGAGATTTCGTATAAATCCTGATAGATTTCAGGTCTTATATCTCTTAATACTGCACGGTGAGCTCGTGCTGTATTTATTTTATTAAGGTTAAGTTCTTTAATAACAATGCTTTCTTTAAAATATGGTGCTTTTATAAGTTGTTTTGCAAGTGGATCATATATTTGTGAGCCACCCCAAAATACAAGATCTTCCTGTGTACCAACAATATTTGAAAAAACCATGAAAACTGTGTTTTCTATTGCTCGTGCTGGAATAAGAGTTTCAAAAAAAGATCTTGTTACACTGGGTGATGCAGAAATACAAATAATTATATCTGCTCCTAATAGTGAATATGCTTTACAGAGCTCTGGAAAATAAATATCATAACATATAATTATTCCAATTTTTCCAAATCTTGTTTTACAAAGAGTAAGTTTCTCTCCACCATTAAAAAATATTTTTTCTTCAAAAGGTCCAAAGGTTATTAAAAACCATTTATTGTAATTATCTATCTTTCCATTTGGATGTATCATGATTGCTGAGTTATGAAGAAGACCTTTAACATTTTCATCCCATAGTGGCATACCAAAAACTATGTAGCAGTTATGTTTTTTTGCAAGTTTTTTAAAATATTTTATTGATGGACCATTTGTTTCTTCTGCATAATCTCTATATTCATCTTTTAATGGATAACCTGTTAGTGTCATCTCACCAAAAACATATAAATCTGCTTTGTTTTTTTCAATGTATCTCTCCATTTTTTGCATATTTGCTTTTTTATCTCCTAACTTAGGTCTCATTGAAATAACTGCTACTTTCATGGTTTATATGCACCGTGAAGATAGTATAAAAAAATGTTATTTAATGTTTCGTTAAAAAATTCCAAAAAAATATTTTTGTTTCTTCGGATGCTTTGTTTCCGGCGATATCATATGCAATAACTTTAATTGTGTGACGTCTCATGGAAAACTCATTTAATCTATTGAAATAAGGTGCTTCATAA
>CAZVNH010000089.1:0-8810 GCA_964628575.1 uncultured Thermoplasmatales archaeon
ATCACCATGTTCTACTTTTTCATGTTTTTTATTTGTATCTCCGATTTTTACATAAGCATCAACTTTCATTGAATTGTGATACTCGTTCTCATGAGGATTATAAGTTGTTACATCAAATTGTTTGTAAAATGTTGTTATTGAACCTTCTTCATCAATAATTTTCATTTCTGCCCATAAAAATACATGACCATTATTTGCCTCTTTACAATCATCATAATATGAAAAATCAACATTTTTTGCGTAATCATTCCAGCAGGGATAGTTACATCGTCCTGGATTATATCCTTCATTTGGAACGCAATAATCTTTTTCCATATTAAGATTGTATTCATTAGGTCCAAATCTCCATTTAATATCTACCTTTCCACCGTCTGGATCACTAGTGTTTAAAGCAGTAAAATCAATTGTCCAATAAGTAAATGGTCTTCCTTCCCCGTCTTCACCATTATTTATAGTTTTTACATCCCATTTGAATCCATCAGTAACAGGATCAGCATTATATTCTGCTCCAACTATTACTTGAGCAGTATCTCTTCTGCCAGACCAATGCTCAACATCTGCTCCACTTTGGGCTGAACCCCTAACCCAAAGAGTAACAGTATAGATACCATTTTCATTATAGAGATGAGCTGCAGCTGCACTATCAGACCAACTTGTATCCCAAGTTCCATCACTTTCAAAATCCCATTTGTACATAAGATGACCGTATTCATAAGGATTTCCTATAAAAGATTTAGATCCATCAAAAGCTACAGGTATACTTTTATCTTCTACATAATATGGTCCTCCTGCTCTAGCCCAAACAGGACCTGAACCAGTCCATTCGTCATCTGGATCAGGATCGGGGTCAGGATCTGGATCAGGTTCAACAACATTAACATAAAAATGTGTACTAGAATACTCACCATTAGGATCATTCACATTACAATTTATTCTAACTGGACTACTTGTAATCTGCTTACCGCAAAGAGTAATCCTATAATTCTCATTAGCATTAGTAAAAATAGCCTGATCAAAACCACCCTGACGATTAGGATCCATCTGCCAAATATCATCAATACTAACAATAGAAGGATTCTGACTTACAATATCAACAGTTACGGTTCTATCATCCTCAATCGGAGGGTAAAGATAAATATGAACCCAACCGTTAGCTGGAATAAGATTTCCTCCATAATCAAATTCAACCTCAATAGTTATCTCTGAATCAGTTGTAACAACAGAAGGATCAACATTATCATCCTGAGTAACAACCACGGTCAATTCATCTGACCATCCACTATGAGCTCCATCCGCATCAAAAGCCATAGCCCTTACTTGATAAGTACCAGTATGATCAAATGTTTTTTCTATAGAAGCTGTTTCACCTGAATTAAAATATCCAGTATATTCAACCGGTTTTTTAACACCATAACCTTCCCAAACCCAACCATATCTTATCTGATCTCCATCAGGATCTGTCGCTGAAGTTGAAAATGAAACATAAGTATCTTTATGAACTTTTACAGGTCCAGAAGGTTGACTAGCCTGTGTTGGTTTATCGTTATCAGGATGTTTGATATAAAAATCAACATCATCAGCTGGAGACCTTGTATTTGCTGCTTGGATTATATATTTAGCAGTTGGTGCATAATCCTGCCCATGGAATGGATTCCATTCATATTCCCAAATTTCTGGGTTATTAGTAGGATCAGGTTGATTGGCTTTTCTTTGATATAAATGCTCACCTGTCCAAAAATCAATAATACAAAAATTAACATCGCATGTAGTAGGAGAACTTTGAAATCTAAGAGTTATGGGCTGTGTAACTGTTTGTCCTTCATAGGGATACAAAATATTACAATATGGATCAGTTGTAGTTATTGTTGTACTTTTTATGCTAGGTATCAATATTGATGAAAATATTAATATAATACATATATTAACACAATATAGTCCTTTTTTAATCATTTTTATACCTCATATTTTATTATAATACAAAAAATGTAAATTTTTCAATATAAAAGAGTTATTTAGAATTTTTCGAACAGAAAATCCTATCTAATTAAAATTAATTATTATATCTTCTTAGTAAAAAAATCTAAAATAAATCTTTAGTCCAAAGGAAATCTTTCCACATTTCTTCATAATCTTCAATAAATGATTGCGGTTTATATTTAATTATAAGTTGAATTATATACTTTTTATTAATTACATGATATCTTTTAACATTCTTGATTTCTTCATATTCAATTATTTTTTTTTTCTCTAACTTTTTCATATGATGAACTAAAGTTGAAGGAGCAATATCAACATATTCGGCTATTTCTTTAAATCTAGAATAAGGATTTGTTAATAAAAACAAAACAATAGTTAAAGGATATTTTTGACGTAATATAGATAATAATTTCCTATCTTTTTCACCAACTTCACCAGATGCAAAACATCTGTTATAGCCTTCTTCTTTAACAATATTGATTAACTCATGTCTTTTAAGATAATTTATATGATAATTAACAAGTTCCCAACTAATTTGAAATATCTCTGCTATTCTACTTGCATGAAGGCCAGGATTTTTTACAATAAGGTCATAGATTTTTCTTTGTGTTTTTAAATCATCTGGACCTTTCATAAGACTATCTCTTCATAGAAGCAGCGTATAATAAAATCAATACTATTAAATCAAAAAACCAAATATTTATCATAGATTCAAATATGTTAATTTCTGTAAAATACAAACTAATATTATAAATCAACACTTTTATAAAAAAAACTAAAAAAACAAAACTGATAATTAGCATTTTCAAACTTTTATTGTTTCTATATGAAAGTAATGATAATAACAATAGTCCAAAAGATATAACTAATATACATGAAATTACAAATAATTCTATGAGTTGCATCATCCCTCACCAATACCTATATTTAAAATAGAATATAAAACTAGATTATAACAATTACTTTTTAAAAGTGACGAATACGATATATAATTAATCCAATTAAAATAACTGCAAATAAAGCTATAAAAATCAGATTATAAAATAAAGCGATTATTCCACCAAGAACTTCTGGTAATTTAGATGTTGTTGTATAAATTTCAACAAGATGTTCACTAAAATTAGCTCTAATTACTAAATAATATGTTTTTTCATTTTCAGTTTGTAAAGAATCAAAAATTGAATAAGCAACTGATTCATAATTTTTATTAAAGTCTAATATTTCTTCAAGAGATAATCTTTCAATTTCTGAACCATCATATTTTACTTTAATGTTATTCATATTTTTAATACTTGAAAAAGTATTATCAGTAATTTTTACAAATATTATTTTATTTGGAGTTCCATTGGGGGCACTTATTCTGAATTTAATATTTTCTCCCGAATCTGATTCTTCAAAAGTAGAACTTAAATTATTATAGAGTATCATTATTTTTTTTTCTTTTACATTAATTATTGCACCTGCAGTTCCATCTTTTACTGTATCTTCAACTAAATAATTAAAAAACAATTCTTGGTCTATTAATGGTTGTGTATTAATAATATTCTTCTCCTTTTGTAAAATAAATATAATAATAGACTCATTATCTTCTGTTATTTTCACAACTTGGAATTCTTTAATAAATCCATTTTTTACTGCACTAACAATATACGTTCCAATCTCAAGATGTAATGTGAATTCTCCATTTTCATCTGTGTAAATACATTTATAAATATTTGATATTTCATCAATAAGAAAACAAACTAAAGCATTATCTATTGGTTTACTTAAATTATCCGTAACGATACCACGGAGATATCCTTTTTTTGTTTCTATTGAATCTTGGATTAAAATATCTGTAGAATTATCTATATAATTTGATTTTGAAGCAATTATCTGATAAATTGTATCTTTTTCAACATGTGGAGCAATTAAGTTTGTTTTTCCATCTAATTTTGTGTAATATGCTTCTTTGTTAAATATTATTAATACACTATCAACTGGTTTGTTGTTACTTGTTACTAATATTTCAAAAGAACTACCTTCTATTATTGAACTTGGTGAATTAATAATCAATTCATCATAGATTTTTATTGAATTATCAATTCTTTTATTTTCTTCAACTGTAGGATTGGGACTAATGTTTTTTCCATCTAAATCTTGTCCATATACTCTAATCGAGAATAATCCATCTTCATCGTTTCCGCTTGGTATAATCCAATCATAATACCAGATATTATTGCTTAATTTGTTCATATTTGTTTTACTAAGATCACCATCTCCATTTGTCTCTATTTCGATTTTGATACTATCTTCATCCATGTTCGATTCTGCAATTGTAAAGTTTGCATATATTCTAAGTTCATCTTCTTCTTTAAAAGTTGTTTTTGAATTATCGTATTCAATAATACAAGAAGGATGTGTGATTTCTACTGTTATAGTATCACTTGCTGAAGGTCCATAATTACCAACATTATCACATGCTCTTACAAAATAGGTTAATGCTCCTGTTGCTCCTGTATCAGTATCTTTTCCATCATTATATGCAATTTCGTCTGGTGTATTATCTCCGATTTCAGCATAATAGATACCATGGCCATTAATACCCGTACTAATTCCACTTCCGTTACCATCATCAGCATTTGTCCAGGTTAAATAAATTGAAGTATCATCATCTGTTTCGCCAGTATCCTCATATCCATCAGGTCTACATTGTACATTTGTTGGAGTACTTGGTGCTTGATTGTCTCTCCCACAATTTATATATGTATCTCCTCCTCCACTCCCTTCTAAGTCACTTGCTATATTTTCTAATCTTATCTCAAAATCAAAATCACTATCAATTCCAGATTCTGAAGGAGTTATATAGAAACTAGTATCAAATTCTCCGTTACCTCCTAAAGATGTATCCACATTATCACTATCCTCATTGTTTGCATATAATCTAACATCACATGCATCATCTGGAGGATAAATAGTATCTGCTCCTTCATAACAAATAACACCCTCAGCTTTTACGCCTGTTCCACCCCTAAACCATTCATCTTCAGTTAAAAAAGTATTTCCATCTTCAGAATATGCTGAATCATTAAGAAAAAAACTGACATATTTGACAATTAATTCATTTTCATAATCAGCATTTTGATTACTTACATACCAATCACTATTTGCACCATTTAAATCTGTTGTAAATGCATAATAGTCAATGTCAGATTTATCATCATGTGTCCAATTCCAGCCTATTGTATATACCCAAGTAATATCATATCCATTTGTTATAGTAGTTCGTGAAGTAGTTGCGCTAGAAATATAGGATGAACCTCTGGTTATTGTTACTGATGGATTTGACCCTGTATTTGGTTCGCATCTAAAAGAGATATCACTTGGACTTGTTCCTATAGATGCATAGGCATATTTAATCTCACTTGCACCATCATCATCTTGATGTCGTGTTGTAAAGCTATATTCTTTTCCAGCATATTGCATTTGATCTGCTCCAAATAAATAATATGCAGTTGGTGCATTATTATCCATTGAATTAGAATAAATAAATGTATCAGTTGCAGCTGTTAGGTCAAAGTCTAAGTTATTATCATATGCTAAAGCTGTTATTGTATACTGTTTCCCATCTGCCCAATTAACACCAGCTGATTCGCAGTCATATGTCCAATCTTCATTTTTTTCATCAAAACTTCCGTCATTTGCTGAAGGAAATAAAAAATCAGAAAAACTTTTCCATCCAGTTGTTGTCCATCCTGTATTATCTGTGTTATTATGTATTGTTAAGCTAACAGATGATATTGTTCCATCTGTATCAGAAGCAGAACCTGTTATAGTAATTAAGTCGTTATATCCTGCTGGATTAGAGATATCGTCTAAAGTTGTTTCTGGTGGATTATTTACACCTGGAGGATTATATGTGATTTTTACTTCTATATAATAAGTCTTTATATATGACGCATCTCCTAATGTTTGAGATTTATAATCACTTCTATGACAACACTCAAGATAACCATCTATTATAATATCATCAAAGTTAGATGTATATGTTATAGATAAAATCTCATTGAGAGATCCTGTTCCACTATCCTTCTTTTTATAAGTACTGCCTTGTTTGACCCACATACTATGACCCTTAGATGTTCCTCCACCTAGATCTAATCCTCCATTTCCAAGACATGTTATATCAATTTGTACTATATCTTCAATATCTTCATCTATTAAAAAAATAAACCGATGATATTGGTATTTTTGGTCTGTAGGAGTTGTATAATCATCAAAAACATAATGTGTATCATTTACTGAGATGTCATCATATTCATCATCTGTAAATTCAGCAATATCATATTGTTCTGGAAAATCATAAGGAGTCGATGTTGCTCCTTCTGTTGCGGTATTTACATTTTCTTTTGTACATATATATGTAGTTGTATCTGTAGCACTAACAGCTGTAATTAAAAAATTTGGAAGAATTGATAATATTAATAATAACGTTACATAAATTGATATTGTGAAATTATTTTTTTTAGAGTATCTTTCCATCTCTAATCCACCAATCTACTTTATGAGTGGATTTCATTTAAAAGCTTTATTTAGGATTTTTCGAACTATTAAAAAAAAGGTTTAAAATTTAAAGAAACAATTGTTAAATAGTTGAAATATTACTGGATATTTCTCCTGAAGTCTTAGAATAAAAATTTTATCTAAAAATTTATATTTTGGTATGCTAACTGTTAGTGTGCTCCAGTCGCTTTCAGCTCCATATTGATTCTTTGCTTTTACATGGATATATTTTGTTCCTGTAGTTGTATAAGTATGAGGAATTACTACTTGCTGACCAGATATATATGGTCCAAGCCAACCTTCTGTAACTCCTTCTTCCCATTCGATATAATAGTAAATCTCATTTCCTGAGTCATATGATATAAGTGTATAGCTTAGCTCCTGATTAGGTTTGCCAGATGTTGGTCCAGAAATAGTAGGATTTGACGGAGCGTTTATGTTTTTAATCTTTATTTTTTCATCTATTTCAACTTCATTGCCTGCATTGTCTAAAGCTCTTACAAATAAAGTAATTATTCCTTCATCATCGATTTCAAAAGGTGCAGTGTAATCCACAAATTTGATTAAAGGATAATATTTATAAGACAACTTGTTTAACCCTGAAAGCGCATCATCACCAGTGAGAGTAACTGTTACTTTGTTTATATACCATCCATCCTCCTGGTTTCCATTTATAGAAATAGTAGCGGATGGGTCTGTTTTATCAATTCCAAATGTCTCAGATACAGGGGGATTTTCTTTATTATTGTAGTAGTCCACAGAATAAGCCTCTACCGTATGCTCTCCTTCACTACCAACTGGTATATACTGCTGCTCATCAGCTGAATATCGTTTCCAACTACCACCATCAATACGATAAAAAGTATTTATTACCGATGTCCAATCAGTGGCAGAGAAAGATATACGCTGTGTCTCCTTATACCAATCTGAACCAAATGATCCAATACCATGAAGAATATTTGTCACTGGTGGAACTGTTATATCAACTTTTAAATTGCGTATCCCATTCGATACACTTCCTCCATTATCCGTTAAAGTAAGTGTTATCTCATAGATTTTATCAGGCTCAGAGAACGTATGATATAGATACTTTTCATCAGAGGTCGTACCATCATCGAAATCCCAGAGATAATCTTCTATTGTCCCATCAGGATCATAACAATACCGTGCATCGAAATGATATATAAGGTCATGGCCAACATATTCTAAAGGTAAGCCATCTATCACTGGCGGCCAGTTTTCTTTGACCTCAACTATCCTAGTTCTTTCACTATGCAGACCCCACTCACTCCAAACCTTAAGAGTTACTTCATATTCACCTTTCTCATAATAAGTCCAAGTCGGTGTTTTATCCTCAGAATCAGTTACACCATCACCATTGAAATCCCATTCTCGTTGTGCTACATCCCCATCAGAAATATCTGTAAAGTCTATCGCTTCACCAGGATGAGAATACTCAGATTCATATTTAAAATTAGAAAAAACTGCCAAATCATAATCCACTGGACCTGGACCACTTGATTGTTCTGGCCAATCCATAGCTGTTACCCATGTTACATCACGGGTACCAAGGCTGTTACATCCATATGCAATATTTGAAAAGCCATTATATCCCCAGCTCGGTCCCCAGCTGTTTTTTAGAATCCAGTACCCACCATTCATTATATCTGAATCATCAACCCAACCACATAAAACTTGTGCATGGTTGGTAGTACCTGGATCATCATTTTGATAAACAGCGTTTGGATCATGAGTATAACTCCAGAAGTTAGCCCAATTACCAGTATAAATATCTACAATGATTGGCCCATAGTTCAAACACCAACTTTTCATAAGATCCCAGTAGTTTGGATCATCTTCTGAACCTGATGTAACACCATAATCTTTTACTTGCCATAGTATGTTATCTGATTCTGGAGGGATAGTATAGTAATCCCAGTTATCACATTTATTTGAACATGGTAGGTAGTCTATTCCTTGATAAGGCATACAGCATTCAAGGGGACAACCATTTACGCCATTTCCTGAAGAACCAGAAGCAGTACTTTTAATATATGCTATGGCTTCACTCATCCATCCACCGTTACAACCGCCTGCAGCACTAAGACAAGATAAAATATACTGTTCAGATAAATCTATCTCTGAATAACCACTTCCACTACATTTTGTAATCATACAATCTGGATAACCAGATGCAATATTAATTGCAGCTTCTAAACCCCCCAATGCACCAAAAGCCCAACAGCTTCCACAGTTTCCTTGATCTTTTGCTGATGTCGTCCAGTCTCCAC
>CAZVNH010000090.1:0-4152 GCA_964628575.1 uncultured Thermoplasmatales archaeon
AGACTTCCTTGTCCTTCAATAATCATATAATCTGGTTTAAGGTCATTCCATGAATCAATTATAGCTCCTTCTATTCCCCCTGCTACAAAATCATTAATAATTGCATCTAAAACAATTCCATGAGGCCAACCTTGCATCCAACCTGTTTGACCAGTATAAATCATATCACATTTTATATTTCGTTTTTTAAATTCTTCATTAATCAAAACAGCAATGGTTCTTTTTCCAATAGCTGAATCTGTTCCAATTATCGCGATTCTTTTAGATTTAACATTATTAATATTTCCAGTATAAAATTTTTTATGATCACGAAAGATTTTTCTAACATCTGTAATTGAACATTTATTTTTTTCAGCAATTTTAAAAAAAACAGGATTATCAGATATAAACTCATGGAGACCAGATACAACATCGAGTTTATTTTTCAAAGCCCAAATAATTGCTTTGTTGTATCCATCTGGTAATACACCTCCTTCTGAAACAGCTCCAATAATAAATGTATCAACATTTGTTTTTTTTAATGCTTTTTCAAGATCATTATATAGGGGGATATTTCTTTTTTTACCATCTAAAATTTCTCCAGCATCACCCTCAGGTATTGTAGAATCAACAACGCAAGTTACATTAAATCTTAAACTAAATCGAACAAGACCATGAGCTGTTTTACCATCTGCACAATTAAATAAACGATCAGCGTAAACAATAGCATTTTTTTTCATATAATCCCATTATATCAAAAAATTTACAATTTATTTTCTCCCAGTTAAAACAACCACATATCTGTCATTAGGAAGCGTTTCTTTTTTATGTTTTTCTAAAAGAGAAATTAGACCTGCAGTTGAAGCAGGTAACACACTTAGTCCTTCTTTTTCTCTAAGCATTTTTGAAAAAGCCATCATATTCTTATCACTACAGTGAAAGGCCCATCCGCCAGAGTTTCTAATTGCCTCAAGAGCATAATCTCCATCAATCGAGCGCCAATTAATTAATGGTTCATTTATTGCGGTTTCATGTATCTTTTCTGGTGATAAATCCTCACAAGCTGGTAAATTTTTTAGATATGCTTGAATTATAGGATTTTTACCAAAGGATGATCCTGCAATAATACGAGGTATTTTTGAGGTTTTTCCACGACGATAAAGACTTACAAATCCTTTATATATCCCTGCAAGGGTTGTTCCATTTGATACAGGTAATGCAATAGCAGCTGGTGCATCACGAAGTTCATCGTAAATTTCATTTGCAATTTCACCATATGATTTAAGTTGTAACATAGTATTTTCTCCACCTGCATTTGCATCATAATATTCTTTTTTTTCAGCTATTTTCTGGGAATGTGTTACCGAGTTTTCATAATCTCCAGGGACACGGATAATTCTAGCACCATTTGCTTCTATTTCTTTAATGCGAATAGTATGATATTTCTCAGGTATATATATTTCACAATCGAGTCCTGCAATAGATGCTGCAAGAGATATTGCTGCACCATAATTACCACAAGTAGCTACTGTAACAGTATCATAACCTCTACGTAAAGCATCCATTACTTGGGTAAAAGCAATACGATCTTTCTGTGTTCCAGTTGGAGTAGTTCCTTCAAATTTTAAAAAAATTTGCCTTAGACCAAATTCACGTTCAATATTTCTAGCACGAGTTAGATTTGTATCACCTATTTCAGAATCAATTATATCTTCAAAAGCTTCTAATCTCTCTTCTAATGGTCGTTGTTTATCAGCAGCTATTTTTCTTTGAATGTCAAGTTCTGGTGCTATAACAGGAAATTGTGAGCGAGCACCATCTAAAAGAGAAATTATCCCATTATTATTTTCAGAATTACCATTTTTTTTCGGTTGTTCTTCAGGCATGATTTGGTCACAAATCTACAAAACATTAGCATAAATATAATATTTAAAAATATCGTTAATTAATCAAAAAAATAAATAGAATAAATATAGTAAATTTAATAATACTAATTACGATACAATCCAATTGAAGGTGGTGCGTATGAAAGATATCAATAAGCAAATTGGTATCAATGCAGGGAAAATTTGGGATATATTAAATAATAATGGACCGCAAAATCAATCAAATATTATAAAAAAAACTAAACTTCAGTTAAAAGATTTTTATTCTGCGGTTGGATGGCTTGCAAGAGAAAACAAAATATCAAGAAATGGTGTATATTATAGATTAGGCGACACAAATTTAACTGAAAAGATTGGAGAAGATGCAGGAAAAATTTGGAAAGCATTAGAGAACCAAGGTGAATTATATGTTACATCTATTCCAAAAATAGCACAAATAAAAATTCAAAATGCCTACTCTGCTTTAGGATGGCTTGCAAGAGAAAATAAAATTGAAGGAAAAACTATAGGAGTAAATTCAAACCAAATTAAACTTAAATTGAGATATTAATTATATAACAAAAAATTAATATATTTAATATTGAATCTCAAAAATAATATCTAATCTAAATTTTTTTTCTTTAATATATATTTTTTTAGAATCATGCAGATTTTTATAATTATAATTCATTTACTACTTTGTGGAAATAGACAATATTAACAAAAAAATCCTTTATCTTCTTCAAAAAGACGCCCGTAAAACCTATAAAGAAATTGCAAATGAACTAAATCGATCAGAAACAACAATAAGAGACAGAATCAAAGCTATGGAGAGAGTAGGCATCATCCAAGGTTATACTGCTTTAATTGACAAAACAGCATTAGGATTGAATTTTTTTGCAATCATATTTGGAAATCCTATTTCATCTGCTGATTTGGATAAAGTTACAGAGAGAATAAAAAAAGTAAAAAATGTTCTACGAGTTTATCAGATATCTGGAAACAAAAGACTATCAATTTTTATGGTAGCACCATCATATAAAGAATTGAAAGAGATTATAAGAACACAGCTTCTACCATTAGGTTTAAAAGACGAAGAAATAATAACAGTTTTAGAAGCAGATAGTGAATTTATCTCACCTCTTGAAATACCATAATTAATTTATGAAAAAAATTATGTTATACCAGGATCTATATATTCCTCATCTTTTTCATATTTTTCATCTTCATCTTGCTCTTTTTTACAATTTTTACATATCCCATATTCTTCTTCATCAATATCTAATTCTTTCCCGCAAATCTCACAATATTCTGTCATATATGTCTCACCTAAAATAGTATAACAAATGATATCTTTTAGTAGTTATTAAACTCTTTTTTATTTTAGTTTGATGATTAGCAATTAAAGGATTACAAATGAGATCAAATGATATGTATAATAATAAATGTTGAAAAGATATTCGAGATTTGTAAAGCACAATTGAAAATTAAGTAAAACCTCTAACATTAAAAATATGTAAAAAACTATTACTAGTTTTATTATAAAAATTGTTATTATTAATAACTTGTTTTAATTTGATATCACGAAGAGAAAATATCATTAAATCAGAATTATTTGATTTAATATCCTTGTTAATTTCATTGGGAAACAAATCTGATACCCTTCGTTCTATTGTAAAAACTTTTACAATATCTTCAATATCTTTTGCTTCTTTATATTCATTAACAACTCCCACTATTTTCAATTCTCACCACAATAATAAAATTTGTTAATAATAGTTTATAACCCTTTTGTTTATCAATAAATAAAAATAAATATCTATAAATTTTTAAGATTTTTATAAAAAAATCTAATTTTATAAGTAGATTATGAGATTAAAAATCTTTAGTAAACTATAAAATCTGTAAAATATCATTGTATCTAAAAATTTATTTTTCGGCATTTTAACTTCTAAATAATTCCATTCACTTTCTTCATCCATTGTATCTTTTGCCTTAATCTTTATATTATATGTTCCATCTGATGACCAGGTATGTGAAATACTTTTTTCAGTTCCAGAAGTATAAGGTCCATACCATCCACTATTACTACCATCATCCCAGTCAATATAATAATATATATTATTTCCCTCAGGATCAATTGTTGAAAAATAAAAAGTATAGGGTTTTCCAGCTTTACCACTTGATGGACCTCTAATACTAGGAGTCTCTGGTGGATTGTTACCGCTTATTCCAATTAATTCGATTTTGATTATTCCACCAACAGTATCTGGAGAAAAAATATCTTCTCCTCTCAAATGCAGAGGAT
>CAZVNH010000090.1:4162-8809 GCA_964628575.1 uncultured Thermoplasmatales archaeon
TAGGTCTACCCCTTGGTGTAAATTCTGGAAGTTCCTCATCATCAATTGTATTCACAATGATATATCCATTATCATTATGTGCCACATCAGAAATTTCTAGTTCTGTAACCCAACCATCCCAAGATGTTAGTTTTATGACATAGCCCTGTGATGCTAATTCTTCATTAAAGCTATAATCTTCTGGTTCAGGATCATCGACCATAGCTGCAACTCTCCAAACAGGAACACCACACCATGTATGATCACTATCTGACCAACAAGTTTCATAGATTTCAACCCAAGATTCAAACCGTGACTTTGTAACAGATATACTACTAACTCCAATAAGCTCTATTGGCCAATCTCCTTCTTTTTGTGTTTTATTTTTTAATGATGATACATTAAATCCAAGTGTAATAATTATTAATATGATTAGGATTATTATTAATTTTGATTTCAAAATGTTTTTAGCCTCCTTTTTCAAAAGGTTAAACATATATCTTGTTAAAAATCTTTTTAATTTAATAAGATTAAACTTATAATAACTCTTCAATTCAAAATTATCTCAATAGATACTATATTTCCTACATTATTAGGTGGATGAATATCTTCTCCTCTAAGATGCAGCGGCCAACTAGGATGACCCTTAGGTGTATACTCTGGAAGTATCTCTCCATCTATTGTATTTACTATCAGATAACCCTCATTGTAGGAGACAACATTACTATCAAGTTCTGTTATCCAGTTATCACCTGCTGTTAATCTTATAGTATAGCCAGATTCTGAAAGGCTATCATTAAAAACATGATCATTTGGAATGGGATCGTCAATCATTGAGATTACTCTCCATAGAGGTATTCCACACCACGTGTGATTACCGTCAGACCAGAATGTTTCGTATTGAGTAACCCAAGTTTCAAATTGTTTTCTATTTATATTCATATTACTGATTCCTGATAATGATAAATTCCAGTCTTTTGAAGGAGGACTAATTACAATTTCTTTATTTATTTCAGAGATACTATTATCATTATCTTTTACAGTTAGTTTTACTATATATCTACCTTCTAACTTATATTGATGTGTTGGATTTTTCTTAGTTGAAGTTTTTTCATCTCCAAAATCCCAAAACCATTCAATAAAATACCCGTCAATATCACTTGATTCATCGTTAAAATATATCTTGTTTTCAACTGTTGGCTTAGATGGAGTATAACTGAAATCGGCTATTGGTATTTGATTTTTAATTGAAATCTTCTTTAAAATATTATTAGTTGAACCTTTATCATCTGTTACTGTTAAATTTATTGTATAATAACCTAATTCTGAATATCTATGTGTTGGATTTCTTTTTGTTGATTCTGATCCATCTCCAAACTGCCAATACCATGAAAAAAGTTCTCCATCATTATCATATGATTCATCTGTGAAATATATTTCTTGATTTCTGTATGGTTTAGTTGGAGTAAAACTAAAATCTGCATTGGGTACAAGATTATCTGTTTCACTATAAAAATTAAACTCATACAACTCAGCATTTGTACCTCGAAATGCTTGTCTTAAATGAAACCTAACTCTTGTTTTAGTAATATTATCTAATGGGAATTCTATTGTTTCCCATTTTTTATTTTTATAGGAACCTTGGTAGATATCATTCCATTTGTTACTTGAAAATATATCAATATCTATTTCATCACACCAATTAGAGCTATAACATGCTTTGAAGCGTATCTTATTACATTGAAGTGAAACTGGAGAGATAAGCTCTAAAAAGCCTGTCCATCTCCACCTCCAAAAACCTTTTTTGGTACTTTTTGCAAATGTTTTAAGATTATTATCAAATGCTTGCTCTGCATTATTCCAATCATTATCATAATCTAAATAATCAGTAGGTGAAACACAACCATCTATAACAAGGTAGCTAACATTAATATGAATAGTTTTTATGTTTGTACTATCATTATCATCTGTTGCTTGAAAAGATGCAATATATGATCCTGCTTTTTTGTAGGTATGTTGAGTATTTTTTTTAGTTTCAGAGCTTCCATCTCCAAAATCCCATTTGTAGGATGTAATATTTCCATCAGGGTCTGTAACATTTGCATAAAAATAAACTTTTAATGGTGTATATCCTGAAACATTACTTACATTAATTGATATTATAGGAGGAATGTTACAATTTTTTTGCTTGCTTTTTTCTGTTTTAATTAAAATTAGTTTATTTACAGAGCTTACCCACATGCTTGAATGTGTAATTGAGCCTATATCATCAATTAATCCTATTCTAAGAGGTCCTCCAGTTGTTTTATCTAATAAATTATCATTTGTTTTATAAACTAAAATCATAGTCATATTACCAACATTTGATAAAGAACCGTCTTTGTTATATAGTTCGAATTTTCCATTGACATTATTAATTGAAAAATTATATTCATAATCATTTGCTCTAGCTAATAAATAATAATTTTCTGGTAAATCATCAATTGATCTCAATAGTAAATCAATAGGTATTCCAGTATATGTACTTGGTCCAGAGATTTTTCCGATTTGATTAATTTTAGCTCCAAGACCTGAAACAGATCCAAATGATGTTATCAATTCATCTAAAGTATAACTAATGTCTGTTGAATTATAACTAACTGTTAATATTTTTTCTTGAGAGATAGAATTTATTATTTCATTATTATCAATTATAGTTGCTTCATTTCCAAATATATTTGTAGAGGAATATACACAAAGAGAAATTACTATTACAAGGCTAAAAATAATATTACTGACTTTTGTATTTTTAATAAAAATAAAACTAATCGCCAAGAAAATCATTAGAAAAATAATTAACAGTAAGGAGAAATCAAAACTTGAATTATTATTTTTATCAGCGATTTTTGTAGGAGATATTTGATAGTACCATATCGGAACGCTATCAAAACCAGCATGCTCACTAACTGTATAAAAACCTAAACTATTTGAATCAAAACAAATAGCTTCTCCTTGAGGTTCATCGTTTATATTAATAAGTCTATATTCATCATCAAACACATATTTTAAATCAGAGTGTTTTGTTCTGTGCCATAAAGAAGCATAATCATTTATTTGATCATTTCTTAATATTATCCATTCTCCATTAGGCGATATATCACCGGCTGTAATACTTTTAAACTCTGGTTTATCTGGAAGTATTTTAACAAGTTCTAAGGAATTTATCTTTGTAGTTGATTGAGGATACCTCGCAAGATATATATTATTTGAAGATAGTCGTTTTGATACAATATAGATATCACCATTGGTATCAACCATTAATGATTCTGCATCTTTTGCTCCATCTGGATATTGAAGTAGTATAATGTCATAATTTGTAAGATTATTTTCATTATAAGAAAAATCATTATTTATAAAGGGTTCTTTTACACGCTTAATGTAGATCGTTGAGCGAATAGCATTATTATCACCAATATGACCGATATATAGATAATCTATAGATTCATTTGGCCCAGGCCCAATTGCGATATCTTCAACATCATATCCATCATTTCCAACTTGGTATCTTCCTAGAATTGTACCATCAACTTTCATTGCATAAATAAAAGGACCCCAATCATCTTCGTGAACCCATAATATATTATTATTTTTTCTACTTGCAGCAAGACCTGATGCTTCATCTAAAGTTTCGTTTTTATAAAGAAATCCTGTAGATATTCCCTCACTAACAGTTAAATTATTAATATCAGCCTTAACTTGAATTAGAATAAATCCATTAATAATAAAAATTACAATAAATATGGCTTTATACATTTTGTTTAAGTGTAAATGATTCAGAATTGACTCCCCTTTTAAATCATATTTTAATTAAATTCAAATCTTTAAATTGAAGATAATATAAAAAGATTTGTTAACAAATCTATAAAATTATCTTTTTCGAAAATTTGATTAATATTACCTATTATATAACATCAGGACGCCAGTCTATGGTAGATGAAAAAAAATATTACAGAATGACTGTCCAAAAAGTATTAGAATCTTTGGAGACATCTACAAAAGGTCTTTCAAAAAATGAGGCTGAAAAACGTCTTAAGAAATATGGTGAAAATACTCTTAAAGCTGAAATAAAAATGCCTTTATGGTTAATATTTCTTACTCAATTTAAAGAACTTTTAGTTATTATTTTAATTATTGGAGGTTTAATAGCTTTTATTATTGGAGATTTTAGAGATGGAACAATTATTTTCATTATTGTTTTAGTAAATGCCATAGTTGGTTTTATACAGGAATATAGAGCAGGAAAAATTGTTGATAAATTAAAAGGTTTAATTCAATCTCCTGCTAAGGTATTTAGAGATGGAGAATTAATTGAAATTAGTCAGATATCATTAGTTCCTGGCGATATTGTTAAAGTAGAAGAAGGAGATAAACTTCCAGCTGATATTAGAATCATTGAAGCAACAAGTTTTAAAACAAATGATTTTGCATTAACAGGAGAATCTGTTCCTCAGGAAAAAATTACAGATGCAATTGATAAAGAAGTAACTATTGCAGATAGAATAAATATGGCATATGCAGGGACTACTGTAGCATCTGGAAATGCTGTTGGAGTTGTTGTTGCAACAGGTATGAATAGTGAAACAGGAAAAATCGCAAAACTGACCGAGGAGACAGGAGCTATAACAACAC
>CAZVNH010000091.1:0-8738 GCA_964628575.1 uncultured Thermoplasmatales archaeon
ATCCATATCTTGTTGATGAATCTTATAAAGATTTACAAAGTATATATCGTGATATGACTTCTCCACGTGTACTTGGAAAAACCTTTAAGCAATTAGGTTTAAACGATGGCTATATAGGCAGCCCTGCAAAAGCAGATGCAGACTATGGTAGATGGTTTTTTAATTTAACAGTTGATGTTTATGTTAAAGCTGCAATTGATTTAGTTA
This sequence comes from uncultured Thermoplasmatales archaeon, assembly GCA_964628575.1. GTDB lineage: Archaea > Thermoplasmatota > E2 > DHVEG-1 > DHVEG-1 > CAZVNH01. Next base: position 208 of record CAZVNH010000091.1, read on the forward strand.
ATGGTAAAAAACCTCCTGAACTTCCAAGTCATATTAAAACAGCGATGAAAGCGATGTTTTGGCGTTAAAATTATTTCTTTTAATTTATTGGTAGATATCCACCAATTTTTAAACTTGGATCGCCAAATAAAATCCATTCTTGAACAGTTTTTGAATCAACCCAGCTAGTCATGCATGGAAATGTGTTAATATAATTTGTAATACTTTGACTAAAAATATCTCCTAATATTGTTTGCTCTTCTTCGCCATATTGTCTAAAAAACTCTAATTCTAACCAACCTGATAGATATTCTATTGAATCTGCAATATCATTTTCATTGTAATCTCCGATTGTTCCATAGCCAAGACCAGTATTTCCAATAGTTGCAATAGATCCAGCGTTTTGTTGATTAGTAAGTCTCCAGCTCCAACATTCAGGTATCCAGGTTGTTCGGTAATAATTCTTATATGGATTTTTTAAAAGATTAAAGATTGTTACATCAAACTGACTGTTATGACAGCCTCCGACAATACAAATAGGTAATTTATTATTGTTTTTTAGTTGGTTCATACTTGATAAACCATTGATCCAGATGTTTTCTAACGGTGGATGTGTAGCCCAAGATAATGGATTACCATGACCTGTTAAATATAAAAAACCACTTCCGTTATTTATAGCATTTACAACATCTAATTCACAGGATAATGTTTTAGATGATGCCCATAAAGTTGTATTATTAAAATATGAAGGCATACTTTCTAATGCTTTTATTGTTGCAATTTCTCCTTCAAAATAACTTGTAACATTTAATGTAGTATTATAAACAATATCACCGGTTTTGTTGGTAATCCAAATATCAACATTGATCTTATCCCCTGGTGGTTTCTTATTATATGCTATTCCACTTATGAGAATATTATTTAATAGTGGTAATTCAACTAATTGAGTTATTTCGACTCCTAAATCCGCTGAATTATCTTTTTTAATTATATACGAATCCTCTTTTATTTTTAATTCATTTTTTGATTTTTTTATTGTTAAATTTATTGAATCTATATCTGAAATTGATTCATCATTATATGTTTGTGCAAAAATTGAGTAATTTCCTTTTTGAAATAATGAATAATTTAACAAAATATTCCATTTATAATCTTTAAATGAATCTCCGCCTGCAACAATTATGTTCTTAAACCATGATTGATTAAAGGCATTATTTTCATAAAAGATGATTTTATCAACCATTATCTGAACTTCTTTGATATTTCTACATGGAAGACGGCCAACATAAACATCTGGAATAAGATCTATTTCATCTTCTCCTTTTGTTGAACCCCAGTTCCATTCACCAAAAACACCATTATTGTTTGTATCCCAACTTGAGAATTTACCTTCACCATTATAGATATCTGCATAATATAAATCAGATAAAAAGCTGTATTCATTGATAAGATAATTCATAGATGAAATATCTTCTATATGAGTATATCTAACAGGTAAATTCCATAGCTTAAACTGTCCTATCCTTCCTCCAACTAGAAGAACATATTTGATATTCCATTCATCAAGTGCATATTTAATAAAATACTTGATTTTCTCTGCTTTATCCCGTCCACGAGCATCGTATTTTCCTAAAAGAGAATCTAAATAAATAGATTCGGTTGTTTTTAGTAATGTTTTAACATTATGATTATTTTTATGTTTAACAAGCTCTTTTAAAGTTTCAGAAAATCTTTTTGGAGATATTATTATCAAATCATAATCATTATCTGAACTGATTATATCTTGTGATTTTTCATATTTTATTTGTATATTTGCATTCTTTGATTGATAAACAATCTTTTCTTGTGGGCAATAACGAATAGGATATATGTAAATAGTTACAATAGTAACAAGTTCATTATTTTGTAAACCAGTACTTATTTTATAATCATAATTTTTCTCTGGATAAATGTTTAAGCTCAAATATATGTCTTTATCTTCAATAATTTTCTGATTTTCTATATCAATTGAATGTTTTGTATTTATTAAAGGAATTATTTTTCCAGCAGGTTGTATTTTTAGATCAAGTTCCTTTTCAATATATTCATTATTTTCGACAATAACTTCTTTTATTTTAGTTTTAAAAGGAAATGTAAAAACCTTACTTATTACAGGAAGAACCGGTTCACCTGGAATATTTAAATATGATGTCGATTCTTCTAATTTGATAGAGATATAATTATTAACTTCTTCAAAGTGTGCATTTGAAAATGATATTTTACAATTTAAATTTGAATTTATGTTTTGTTTTTTTTCTTTTGATGTTACATTTATTGAACTTGCTCCACTAATTAGAATGAGTATTAATGTTACTGTTATTGCTTTTTTATAATAATTATTAATCATATTCTCTTAAGATTTTTAGTATTTATAATAATATATAAAATTTATTGTATAATTATTATCAAAAAAATAAAATACTATAATCTATCAATAAGTGAGCTTATTATAAAGGGTAAAAATACTGTTGCATCACCATCTATTGTAACATTATCTGCTTTTTCCTTTACTTTTCCCCATGAGATTGCTTCACGTGTTTGAGCACCACTTAAACTTCCATCATATTCAACAGCAGTTGAAATATAGACAACATGATCTAATCCATTTTTAAACTGATTCCACCAGATTGTATGATGCTTAGATATTCCTCCTCCTATTATTAATGCTCCACTTTTTTCTGCATCAAATATTATATCAGAAAGATCTTGCTCGTCTTTTAATAAATCAATAGTAAAATCCCTATGTTCTTGGTAATACATCCAGATTTGTGAGCCAAATGCGCCATCAGTTATACCTGGAACAAAGATTGGTATTTTATTTTTCCAAGCCCAATAGATAATTGATTCCTCTTTGTTTTTTTCATTTTTTATTTTTTCTCCGAATTCCCATATTAAATCCTTTGTTGACCATTTCTTATTTTTTTTATATATTCCAGCAATTATTGGCTGCATTTTTTCTTCAAGAATTTTGCCGTAACACTCGTTTGGAATAAATATATTACCAAGTCTGTTCACTCCTTTTTTATAAAGTTCACCATCATCAACCATAAATGTTCCATGATAATAATGCTCCCAAATCCTTGCTAAATCATGATCAAGAGTCCCACATGTAGTAATTATTATATCAAAATATTTTCTTTTGATTAATTCTTTGATTATACCTCTTGTTCCTGTGGCACAGATACAAGCTGGAAATGATAAAAAATTTATACAATTTTTTTCCTTAATCATGTTTTCAAGAATATTTACACCAGTTGCAATTTTTTTTGCAGTAAATCCTCCTGACTGATAGAGCTTTTTCATCAGGTCATTAGTGTTCATATGTTTATTTAATTCAATATCTTTAATAGGTTTATATATTGGTTTTTTAGTCATTTTTATCACTTAATACACTGCTATTGCACCATATCCTACGCATGATGTACCTGGATGTACTTCATAGGATGTACCATATTTAAGTAATTCTGCTTTATTTGCTCCAAGTATCTTTGCAGCTGTTAGCATTACAGCAACTGGTCCATACCCACACATTGATATATTTTTTTCATGAACTGTATCAATTAATCCTTCTGGATCCATTTTTAATATTTTTTCAATTGCAAATTTATCTTGTTTCTCAGCATATTCATCAACTCTTATTCTTTCTGGAGGCATGCTCATATAATCGAATCCAACATGTGAAAAATCTGTACTTGCAATAATTACTATTTTTTGATTAGTATTATTAATCGCATTGGCTAATATTTCACCAATTTCCTTTGATGTATCGTAATCCTGTAAAGCCATACATACTGGAACAAAGGAAAAATCCTTTTCATCAGCTATATATTGTAGAAAGGGTAGTTGAACTTCGATACTATGTTCATATAAATGTGCATTTTCATCATTATCAATTAGTCCTTTGTAGATTTCCTCTGCAGTTTTATTATTGATAGGAACTTTTCCAAGAGGTGTAAGCCATGATCCTTCAGTCATTATCGAGATACCAGATCCCATCCCTCTATGATTTGGACCAAGGATAATAAAAATTTCTGCAAAACCATTTTCTGCAAGTATTTTATAGGAGTGTGCAGCTATTGCTCCTGAATATATATAACCTGCATGTGGTACAACAATACCAATTAATTCTTTATTTCCCCTAGATATTTTTGGAAGAGACCTAGGCCCTCTTTCATCAAGAAAGCATTGCTCTATTGTCTTTTTTAAACTGGTCTCTCCACCATCATAGAATTGACCTGCTACTGCTGGTTTTCTTATTAATTCAGACATAAAAACTCCCTTTTTATTTATTATAAAATGTGGAATTAAATAGATAAAGATAAATCTTTGTTTCACAAAAAATATAAATATAGTTGATGGATTCGGGATTGCAGATTAGGTAAGGTTTAGATTATGGAGACAGTCTGTCATATCGAGATAATTAAAGATGGGCGAGATTTTGTTGCAAGAGCTCATATGTCAAATGGAGCTATAAAAGAATACCGCCATCAAGTTTTCGAAGATGTTCTCACAGAAATGGTTATTGACCTTCAGGAAGAACTTTCAGAATAAAAACCTCTCAAAAACTATTTTCTTCTTTAATAACGTTATTTAAACTCTCAATGGATTCTTGTGTAATATCATTCTCTGTATTATTTATTTTTTTCATTTCATTATGGCAAATAATTGAAACACCTATTGTTGTAATTATAGCTGTTCCCAATATAACTACAAATGCAATATCCTTAAAAAAACCATTGCTTCCGGGCATATATCTATTTACAAAATCAGGTCCGAATTTTATAGCAAGGATTGCTGCAGCAAGACCTCTTGGCATCATAACAATCATAGTTTGTTTATCATCTTTTTCAAAATCACCTTTATATGTTGAAATATATATAGCTATATATCTAACTAATAGAAGTATAATTAAAACAACGATTCCTATAAGGATAAAATCAATGTTTTGAAAACTTACAAATATTCCAAGATATACAAAAAAGAATGTTCTTATAACAAAAGAAGTTAATGAGTGAAACTGTTTAGTCTCCTCATCCATTTCAAATCCTTGTCCTTGATAGGAGACCATTTTTAGAATCTTTTTTCCATTTCCAAGAATAAGTCCAAACACTAGACATGCAATTGCTCCTGCACCCTCTCCACCTTCATTAACTCCAACGATTAAAGATGTAAAGGAATAAACAAGAAAGACAAGAGCAAGTGTTAAAACATATGAAAACTGTTCCTTTCTAACTTTATTCATAATGAAAAGCCATATAAAACCGAAAACACCACCAAGTACAATACCAACTGAAAAAGTTTTTATAAGATTACCAAGACCAAGTCCGATATTTATTTCTCCTACAACAAAGACCATATAATACAGAGCAAATGCTACAACAATACACAAAGGATCTGTTAGAATACTTTCAATTGAGGCTACCATCTTTGTTTTGTCTTGAAGGTTTTTAAGCCTATATGCTAGAGGAATTACGATAGGGCTGCTTGTTCCACCGACAATTGCACCTAATACTGCTCCAACAATAAAGCTATCTTCGATATCAAGACCTGCTGAAGATAGACCTACTACAACAATAATTGTTGAAATAAAGCTAAGACAGAAACTACTAAGAGTAAGAAGCAGACCTCTTGGTGCACCTTTAAAGAGCTGATTGATATCTGTGTTAATTCCACCATCAAATAGGATTACAACAATTGCGACAGCTCCAAAAAAACTTGAAACATTTAAAAGAATGGTTTCGCTAACAAGATTTTGAACATTAAAAATAAATCCAACAACAAGACCAAGTAATAAAAGCCATACAATACTAGGAATCTGGGTTTTATTGAAGATATAGTTACCAATAAAACCAAGGATCATGATAAAACCAAGGGTTACTAATAAATAGATTACATCCATTGATAAAAATAAATTAAAACTTTAATTTAAACCTTCGCTTTTTTATTAAATATATATTTTTTTATCTGTTATATACAAAAAAAACAATAACTAAAGCAGCAAGCATAGCGTACATAAAATATATCATAAGACGTCTTTTTTTTATTATTTTCTGATATTTTTCTTTGCATTCCTCTGAACAAAGAGTTTCAGTTATAGGTATTGCTTTTCCACAAATATGACAGTGGCTATGTTGAGGCACCTTTTCAGTCATAATTATCAAATCCTACAATATAGTTTAACTATGAAATACTTTTCCTAAAAATAATTTTAGTTATATCTCTTTACAATCTTTACATACTTTTTTAAAATCATTTAAAAAATCATCAATTATTTTTTTTGATATATGTGGCATTATTACAATTCTTACAGCAGATAAACGATCCATTTTATTTAATTTCCATCCAACATTAGTAAGTTTTTTTACAACTTTATCTGTGTTTTTTAGTTTAATAGCTATTACATTCATAAGAGGTTCTCTTACTAATTCAAGACCAATATCCTTTATTTTACCTGATGTATATTTAGATAATTTTAAACATCTTTCAACAACTTTTTCATATCCGTTAATTCCTAAATATTCTGATACAGCATAAGCAGCTGCTACAGGACCACCAGATCTTGTAGATAGGATTCCTGCTTGTTTAATACTGCTTAGATAAGGAGTTTCTACACTAATTTCATCGAGCCATTTCTTTTCTCTAACAGTAAAAATACCTAAAGGAATAGCTGAATAACCCATTTTATGAGCATCAACTGTTATACTTGAAACTCCCTTAAGAGAAAAATCAAAATTGGTTGTATTATAACCTAATTTTTTCATAAATGGGATAACAAAACCACCAAAAGCAGCATCAACATGTAAAAATATTTTTTCATCAAAACATAAATCACTTATTTCTGGAATTGGATCAATCAATCCAAGCTCAGTTGTTCCTGCTATACCAACAACTCCAGCTGTTTGAGAGTTAACCTTTTTCTTAAGAGTTGAAAAATCCATTACATATTCATTATTAAGTGGTATTTGTACAAGTTTTACACCCATAAGAGATGCGATTTTATTAAAAGAAAAATGAGCGCTTTTAGGTATAATTACCTCTTTTTTTTTGGATAAATTTTTAGCAATCCAAATACCAGTAATGTTTCCTTCTGTTCCACCGCTACAAATAATGCCACTAGATTTTTTAGGAGAATTTAATAAATTAAGAATAAAATCGATATATCTCTGTTCGATTTCTTTTGTTCCAACAAAAAGTTCAGGATCACCAAGATTTGTAGCAAGAAAATCAATATATGCATTAATTGCTACAGGATGAGGTTGAGTACACATTGAACCAAGTATTCTACCACTGGAAAATGAGAAATCTTTTTCTCTAAATTTTTTTAATTTTTGAAGAACTAATTTTTGTTTCTTTTCATTAATAGATTCTATCATTTCTAATAGGCATAAAGTCATTATTTAAAAAAAGATTTCCTTTATTTTACCATCATATTTTAATATAAGAAATTGTATTTTGATTACATGATTGAAAAAGAAGGAAACATAGCCACTGATGAAGTAACATCTTTTCTGAAGTTACCTGTATATACTAGGGAGGGGACATATGTTGGAAACGTTCAAAATATTTTCATTGATATGGATAAGAAATGTATTAGTAGTTTACTTGTAACAAATACAAATCCCTCTGTCGTAGAAGGAACAGTTGATGTTGCAGTACCATATAGATGGGTTAATTCTATAGGTGATATTGTTATTCTATCATATTTCCCAGATAAAGTGACAACAAGGAAAAAAGAAAAAGAAACCCAAGATGATGAAAATTCAGATATTGATGTTATAGAATAAAAAATATTTTTCTTTATATTTTTACTTACAAATGCATTTTATACTATCAAATTTTAATAGGGATGAATAGGAAGGTTCTATCGGTTATTTAAGTATAATATGATACATAATATGTCATAATATTTTAATTTGGTTTTATTACTTCAATATGACGTAAAAACTGTCATAATTACTTGATTTGTATTTAGAATAAGTCGCTATTTTAATAATGTTGAAAAAACAAATATTTTAATGTGAAAAAAGAATGAAAATTTATAAAATAATCTTAAAATTTGTAATTAAATTCGCTTTTTATTATTTACTTATTTTTATCAAATATTTAAATAAGAAATCCTTTTATATAATGAAAACTATATATATTCATATAGACAAATTGTGCATAAAAAGTAAGAAATGTACAATAATCTTTAAATATGGGGAAGTTTAAATATATATTGAAAATATAATAAATATGGTGATTAAAAATGTCTGAAAAACAGAGGACAATTAAAGCATTGATCTTAATTAGTATAATGTTTGCAGGTTTATTTATAATTGTACCACCTATTTCTGCTCAAAGCGAAGGTTTTACAAATGTTACTCAAACAGTATATGTAGGATTTCAATCAGGACAATTAAAAGAAGCTGTAAAACCTAAATCAACTCCTAATTATATTGACTTAGATATAAAATATAAATTTGGAGTAGGTGGTGGAATTCTTGGCCAATTATTTAAAGACTATGTAATAA
>CAZVNH010000092.1:0-8721 GCA_964628575.1 uncultured Thermoplasmatales archaeon
GTTCATGATGTAAGAGCAGAATTGGGAATACTTCTTGCAAAAAGTTATCCAGTTAACGCAGATATTGTAATACCAGTGCCTGAATCAGGACGACACTATGCAACAGGATACTCAAGAGAATCTGGTATACCCATAGACGAAGGAATAATGAAAGATAAAGATGAAAGAAGTTTTATACAGCAAAAACAAGAAACAAGGGATAGAGTTGTAGAAGAAGGATTATCATATCTAAGATCAGTTGTTAATAATAAAAAAATTGTATTAATAGATGATTCAATAGTTAGAGGAACAAATATTAGAAAACTGATAAAGGGATTAAAGGGAGCAGGAGCAAAACAAGTACATGTAAGGATTGGTTGTCCACCATTAATTGCTCCTTGTTATCTTGGAATCGATATGAGAAGTAAAAAAGAGTTTATTGCACGAGATAAAAATGGAAATATTAAGTCATGGGATGAAATTGCAGAAGAAATTGGAGCAGACTCACTTGCCTACACTACAATAGATAATCTAAAAAAAGCAATTAGATCAGATATTTGTAGTGGATGTATTAATTTTCCAGATGGATATCCATCTGAATGGAGAGAGGAAGTAATAAAAATGTTCAAGGCAGATAAAAAAGGACGAAGAGCTTATGAACAATAAAAATAACTTAAAGGATTATTTTTAAAAAAATTAAAATGATTGAAATAACTAATGGTACACATGAAGAAAAAATAATCAAACTTTTACAGAAAAAATACCCAATTACAGTAAAAGAAATTCATGAAAAACTACATATTTCAAAAAATGTAACATTAAGAGTTCTTAAACAACTTCAAATCAAGGGAATAATTCAATTAGAACCACTTCCAGGAAAAACGTATATAAGATTAATTCGTCATGATTTTAGTTTTATAGGTAAAAAACGACAACGTAAATTCATAAAACATAAATCATCTAAAAAACAAAAAACAGAAGAATATAATGGAATCATGTACTCTTAGAATCAATATGGTTCAACTATATTTACCCAGATGATTGGTATGTCTTTAGGTATATTTTTCTTTAGTTTTTTTGATTTGTCACCGTTCATTACGTTACCTCCATAACTAATTTTTATCTACCATTGTTTAAATAGTTTATGTATAATTATATCAAAAATCAATATTTCCATGATATTATTGAATATTTATCCGATAACCTGGACAATCTGTTTATTTACAACTAGAAACTCGGCAAGCTCACCTGATTTTTTAAGCTTTTTTAATACATCATAATCAAGTACGTGTTCATAATTCGATATTACTCTACTACCACTTGGTGACCAACTTCCTATCTCTATATTTTTCAGATCAAAATTTTTAACACTACCAAGAATAGTAAATGATTCAGCTCTTACCTTATATGAACATTTTGTACATTCGATTATCGAATCGTATGGAACATATGCGTTTTCGGCATCTTGAATAGGCTCTATTTGTATCAATATCATCTTATGTCCACATTTAGGACATTGCATAGTTTTTTTACCTGTCTTATCCCATAGACTTGCTACAACGTCCATATGTTTTTTGTTATAACCAACCTTCACCTTTATCCATCCTAATATATATGTAATGTTCTAACATAAATAGTTTTTTACTAAAAAAGTGTAAAAGCAAACCTTTGATGTTATATAGTAGAAATATTATTTCGAAAAATCATAAAAGGATAGAATCATGAAGAAAATTATAACATTTCTAACGGATTTTGGATCAAATAGTAGTTATGTTGCCCAAATGAAAGGTATAGCACATTCTTTAACAGATGCAGATCTTATTGATATAACACACGAAATTTCACCGCAAAATATTAGAGAAGGAGCATTTATTCTTCAGAATACAGCTCCTTATTTTCCATCAGGAACAATTCATGTCGCAGTTGTTGATCCGGGTGTTGGAAGCAATCGTAAAGGACTATTAATAACAACATCAGAGCAAATTTTTATAGGGCCTGATAATGGAATTTTAATTCCTGCGGCAAAGAAAATTGGGAATTTTACAATCTATGAAATTCAAAATGAAGAATTTTTTAATAAAGATGTATCCAATACATTTCATGGTCGAGATATTTTTACACCAGTTGCAGCACATATACTAAATGGAATATTTTTTGAAGATATTGGACCAATAACAAATGAATATATTGATTTGGATTTTGGAAGAAGTGAAATATTAGATAAATCAGCATCCGGAAAGGTTGTTTATATTGATAGCTTTGGAAATATAGTTACAAATATAAATGGCAAAGAATTAATGCAAAAAATAGAATTTGATTCAAAGATAATGATATTTATAGGAGATAAACAAATAAATCCTAGTTTTGTAAAATCATATAGCTTTGTTAAAAAAGATGAAATACTTGCAACAATTAGTAGTAGTTACTATTTTGAAATAGCAATAAATCAAGGAAATGCTAGTAAAAAACTAAAAATAAAACCTGATGATGAAGTAAAAATATTGTTTAGCTAAAACTTGTCTCTTTTCTCATCTATTGTTGTATACTCTAGATCACCAATGTAATATACAGGTTTTATTTTTTTATTATCAAGAAGATCATCAATAAATGCTTTTTCATCAAATAAAATATTAACTATTTCTCCAATAAAAAAAGTATGATCACCAATTTTTATTTCATCATGAACCTTGCATTCGAAATGAGCAAAGCATTCTTTTATTAGTTTTGTTTTAATCTTTTTGGCATCAATTAATGTTAATCCTGATTCTTTAAATTTATCAACGTTTCTACCACTGCATGTTCCACAAAAATTTACCTTATCAGCAATACTATATGGTGCAAAATTAATAGCGAATTCTTTACTATTTTTTATCAGATTATGTGAATATCTATTTGGACCTACTGAGATACCATAAAGAGGAGGTTTTTTTGAAATAGGTGTATGCCAGGCAATAGTAAGTGTATTTGTTTTTTTGTTTTGATCATTTACAGTTACTAAAACAGCTTGCATTGGAAATGCATAATGATAAAATTTCGAAATATTACCAACTATTTTCATAAAATAATCTCCAGAAACCTAATATCTTTACTTGTTTTAAAACTTTATAATTGCATCAAGAAGCCCATGAGCATAATTTATGCAGCCAAAGCTTGTAAACAAGTCTTTTTTATCAAGATAATACTTGGAATCTTCATAGTATTGAGAAGCAAGTTCATATGTTTTCTTTTGAGGAGTAGGAAGATCTTTTGTGTCTATTGTTATAATATTTTCTTCAAACATTATAATATCTTTTTTTATTCTTGTTATTTCATCCATTAATTATTCACAAAAAATGTTTACATTAAAAAAGGTATTAAAGTTTTCCAAAAAATATTAAAAAAAAGAGAAAAAAAGGTTTTAGGATATTTGTGTTAGAATTATTATCCTACCAATTATTATTCCGGAGAATGTTTTCTCTGTTTGATAGCTACCTAGTTTGACATCAACTGATCCAGATATTTTACCGATTCCTCTTATAACATTTAGACCAGATTTTGCCCCTGCAGATATTTCTTTACTTTGGCCTGTAAGAATTTCAGGTATATTTCCAGTATTATCAATGTTTATCATTTTGAGTATTCCACCTGTAGCTTTGATTGTATATTGAACATTAGTTACATCATCTTCTCCTTCGTTTTTAACTGTTGCTTTTATTTGTCCTAAACCAAATTTACTTACAGTTATTTTTAAATCAACTTCTGGTTCTGGTATTTCGGTAATTACAATCTTATGTGGATAGTATGTCCAATCGCTTTCTAAACCATGTTCATCTTTTGCTTTTGCGTTGATATAATATGTTCCTGCTGTTGTAAATATATGATTGATTGGTATTGCCACACCACTATTATATGGTCCTATCCAATCACCTTCTATTGGTGATGTTCCTGTACCTATTGATATCATGTAATATACTTGGTCAAGATCAGGATCTTCTGTTACAGCGTTGAATAATAAATTTTCATCTACTTCTCCCTCTGTTGGTCCAGATACTCCAGGAGTACTTGGTGGACAGTTACCTCCTGCACTAATTTCTAATTCATCCTCTAAAAACAATACCTCTTGCTCATCTGTACATATATAAACGTATACTGCACCGTAATTTAAAGCATCAATTTCACAATCACAACCGCATTCTGTTTGTCCAACTACTAATGCATCAAACTCTACTGAGATTTCTACACCGTCGGATAATTCAAAGTCGATAAATTCTAAACCTGTTAAATTGAACCAAACTGTTTTATTATCTTCCTGTAGATCACCTTCTATTGGTATTGATGCAATGACACTGTCATCTTTTCGCATTGTTACTCTTGCATTATCCTTATATTCAAGAATACAGGGTAATATATCTACGAATTTTAAATCATTAAAGACTTCATTTCCATAATAGGTTATTGCAAGTTTGAACCTTAGGATTTCACCTACTGTAGTGTTTATTTTATCAACTAAGTCATTACCACTATATACTTTTTTATCAAAGGTTGTTTCTGGTGGTGTACAATCTACAAGTACTGAATCCCGACCAAAGAAGTCATCACAGCATGTCCATGCATGAACAGCAACTGTATTATAGTCTTCGACTTCACAATAATTTACAAATATTGCATCAAAAATAATTACAAGTTTATCTCCATCATTCATTTGTATTGTATCAGTTCCAGTCCAATTCCAAAATATATCTTTACCATCAACTTCTGGAACAATTTCAGGTAAGATAAAGGTTGATTCACTATAATCTACATTATTTGCATATTCAAGACAACATGGCAATACATCTTTGACTTCCAAACATACAATAGTATTTCCTGGTTCACAATCTGTATAATTTATTATGATCTTGAAAGTTGCAATATCACCAAGTTTTAAACCATCTATTTCATCGGCCCATCCTGTTCCATTAAAAACCTTTTTATCTACATCAATAAATGGTTCGCAAGGTGGTTCTTTAACAATAATTGTTGCACAATCACTATTCTCATGTGATTCATGACAGCATGTTTCAAGAGCTGTTACAGTTACACAATTTATTAAAGATCCATAACCTGAAATAATTGTTACATTAAATCTTATTACAACACTCTGACCATCACTAAGCTCTACACCATAATCATCTGTTAAATTCCATAGAATTGGTAAACCAGGGTCTGATGGTTCATAATTAAAACTTGATGAATTAATAAAATATGTTATGTTACCAGTTGGATCAAGATTATCGATGACAACTATATCAGTTAATTTTGTTCCATTATTTTTATGATAGGTTATATTTATTTTATAAGTAACTGTTTCACCAACTTCAGCAATGTATTCATCAACATATCCAGAACCGTTAAATATCTGTTTATTTACTTCAATAACTTCTACGGGAACACCTGTAGGTTCTCCAGGACAATCATTATTTTCATCAGCTTCAACAGCCGTAAATGATGAAGCGATTATTAACAGCGTCAGAATTATACTAATTCCAATTTTGTTTTTCATATTTAGGATTCCTCCATTTGATAATCTTATATCAATTAGTTAGCATATATTTATATTTATACTACTATATAAATATTACTATTTTAATATTTTTATATATTTATTAATTTTTTATTATTAAGGTAATATATTTAAATATTACTGTATAATTTAGATAAATTATATAAAAAATATAATTATTTATATATTTATTAAATCTTTATTTGAGCATTATTATTACTGGCATGCATTCCAAAATTTATTATTAATACATTAATTTCCTCAGAAATGCTTTGTTCTTCACCGTTTATTATTACTTTTATTTTCTGTAATCCCATGATTTTATCTTTAATAGTATATCTATAAGGTTTATTTTCTGTGGTATTTATCAATTCATCAGCTACATAGAATTCAACATTTATCACATCAAAACCAATAGAATCATCTACTTCAACATCAATTGTCAAAGGGCCTATCGCCACAGCATGACAATATAAAAATTCAGTAAAGAGGGGTATTTCGAATATTGGTTTATCCAATATATACAAAAATTCTTTTTGAGGGCTAACAAATGTTATTTTTGTATTTTTTATTATCACATATATTGTTACATTAGCTGTATCAAAACCTCCATTTCCATCTGAGACTCTATAAATTAGATTATCAGTACCATTAAAATCAGGATTAGGAGAATAAATAATCTTATTGTCCATTATCATAGCAATTCCGTTCATAGGTTTTTCAATTATCTCATCAACTATTAACAAATCACCATTGAGATCTACATCATTTTCAATTACATCAATTACATTATTTTCACTATTTTCATAAAATGTTACAAAATCATCATCTGCTTTAGGTGGATAATTATTATTTTCTGACTTTACAATAATTTCAACAGATGCATTATCAGTTTCTCCATTTCCATCTGATATTTCATATTCTAGGCTATCTGCTCCTATAAAATCTGTATTTGGTTCATAATATATAACTCCAGAATTTATTGTTGCAGTTCCGTTTTCAGGTGATGTTAATATATATGTAATAGTTAGAATATCTTCATCAACATCTATATCATTTGACAAAACATCTAACTCTTTAGGATTATTTTCTAAAACACTGAATTCATCATTAACTGCTATTGGCCTATCATTTAGATTTTCAATCTCAATATAAACATTAGCTGTATCAGTTAAACCAAGATTATCAGATATTTGATATGTAAGCTGATCTAAACCAGAAAAATCTTTGTTTGGAGTATAAATAATTACTTCTCCATCAATATAAGCTATTCCATTATCTGGCATATTTGTTATTTCATCTATCTTTATTTTATCAAGTGGATTAGGATCTGAATCATTTTCTAAAACTTTAATAATATTTTCAGATGAATCTTCAATTAATTCTTTAAAATCATCATTTGCTATAGGTGGATTATTTTGTTTTTCAACAATTACTTCTGCAGAATCTTCACTAAAGAGAATATGTTCTAATTGTGAGTTTGAAAATTTATATGAAGCTGATACATTTGCTAAATTTCTTCCGGTTCCTTCATTAACAGTTGTGACATCATACTCGATATTTAAAACTTCATTTGGCATTAAATCGATGGTTTTCCATACTAAATAATCTTTAATTAATTCTGGTTCCCATGGTATAGCGTTACCTTTATAGGTTAATATATCCTCTGGTAATATATCCTTAATATAAAGGCTATCAATTGTAACTTCTCCAATATTTCTGATAGTTATATTGAATCTAACAGTTTCATTTTCACTTACGGTTACTGATTCCGTCCATATGTTTCCTTTTGATTTTACTTTTTTATCTACCTCTATACCAAATTCTGGGGTATTATTTACATGAATAATTACCGTTCCTTCGTTATTTGTGTTTATATTTGCTATTCCTTGTTCAGCGGTATTTATTTGTTGGGTTAATAAGTTAATTTGTTGTTCAAGATTATATATACTAGTTTGATATTGTTCTATTAATTGAGCAATAGTATCCTGTTGAATTACTGCTTCATCTATTTGATTTTTTATATTTTGTAAATTTTGTTCATTAAATAGTTTATTTTCTTCATTTATTTGCATTTCATTATTTAGGTTTATTAAATCTGTTTGAATTTGTGATTTTAGAATTTGTTTTTCATTAATACTATTATTAATACTAGATATTTCTCCAAGTTTAATTTCCTCATTATTTTTTTGTTGATTGAAATCATTAGTTAATATCAATAATTGATCTTCTTCCAAGGTTTTTTGTTCTTTTTGTAAATCTATTTCTATTTCTTTATCAGATATTAACTGAAGGAGATTTGATATTTTTTCATCATCTATATCAGAATTTAAATACGCCTGTTCAAGCTCAATTTTAATATTATCAAGATTTTCTTGAATTGTTGATAATTCTGAATTCATTAATGATATTTGACTTGTTTTTTCGTCAAATAGATATTGATTATTTGCAATATTTGTTTGAAGAGCTGATTTTTCCTCCTCTATTGTTGTTTTATCTACAGTTAAATCTATTATATTTTGATTAATATTTTGTAAGTTGTTTTCATAATTTGTTTTTAAAAGTTGTTTATCACTAATTTGATTTTGCAAAGAGTTTATTTCATTATTAATAGTTATTTTTTGTGAATTTAGTTGCTCAATATTTTGTATAAGGATTTGATTATCCTCGTCAATATTGTTTAGATTATTATTTATCTCATTTAGGTTTTGTTCTTGGATAAGTTTACTTGATTCTAATGAATCAATATTTGCGTTTAATATTTGTAGATTTGTTTCATATTGTACTTTTAATTCTATATTTTCATTTATTAATTGTTTTATATCAATAATGTCTTGTGCTATTGAAATCTCTTGATTTGATAAATCCTGTATTTCAGATTCTAAAACTAGAATTATATTTTGTTTTTCACTGATTTGATTATTTAAATCTGTTAGAAGTTGATTTTGTAGAATTTTATCAGATGATATAGTATTTATTTCATTGTTTAAATCTGTGATTTGTTGTTCTAATAATGTTTTATTATTTTCTATTTGGTTTATCTGTGTGTTTAGGTTGTTTATTGTTCCTTCTGTTGTGGTTTTTGTTGTTTGTATTTGTTGTTTTTCTTGTGTTTGTTGTGTTAGTTGGTTTTGTTGGTTTTGTATTTGTGTTTGTGTGTTTTGTTTTTGTTGCTCGATGTTATTTATATCTTGTATTAGTTGTTGTATGGTTTCATCTTG
>CAZVNH010000093.1:0-8690 GCA_964628575.1 uncultured Thermoplasmatales archaeon
GAATTACATCTTTCTGAACCGAGAATCGATAAGACAGATATCGATATAATTGAATCAAATGATATAAAAAACCTAGATTATTATACACCAGTAGGTAATGCTGTTAAATCAAGGACAATTCCTGATTGGATTATCATGATTGCAACTGAAGAAAAATATAAAGATATCGTAAATAAAAATTTTGAAAAAATTTTATATAAATAATCGTATTTTAATAAATTGGGATGAGGAGAGAATGGGGAAGATGAAGGTGGTGAGGAGAGATTTTTTAAAAAAAAATCTAATCTATATCTCCCCCATTCGTGAAATTATATATATGTAGTGAGTATATAAATTTTATTATACAAATATCGATTTTTGACGTAATATAAACAATTTTACAGTATAAATATGATATTAATCATACTATTTTTATTTAAATAAATTATGCAAAAAATTTTACATTAAACACAAAATTTAAGATAAATAGAATAAGAACAAATGTTATATATAATATTATAATTTATCAAATCTGAGTAAAATGATTGAGAATGAAACTCTTATTATTTTATCGGTAATCGGCGTTTTAGCATTAATTGTGACATTAATATTTTTTTTTACCGGAAAAAAAGAAGAAATTGAAAAGATACAAGAAAAAGATATCGGTGATATTAAAATTTTAAATACAAATCTAAAATTAATACCATTTCTTTACTTAATTATAATAACAATTATGTTTGTAATTGGTCTTTTCTCCAATTTTATATTTAATAGTATATTAGGATTTATTATTGCATCTATTCCATTTTTAACATATTTTATTTTTGACTTTAAAAAAGATTAAGAAACGAGGAAATAAACGATGTCATTTATTGAAATCAATAATAATTTCAGTCCTGGTTTCAACTCCTTACAAATTTTTATTTCAATGATTTTTTTCGTTTGGCTAATAATCTTGATTTATTCATTAAAAATCTATGGAATGAATAAAACCATTAGATTTTTTATTCCAATTACTATTACAGGTATAATCGGAGAACTAAGCGCAATGGCAAATACTGGATATTGTTATCCAGATTATCTATTATATGTTTCAGCATTCGGTGGAAGTGTACCAGTAATTATTGGTCTTGGTTGGAGTGTAAATCTATTTTTATGCTTTCATTTAGGTAAAGACGTTGCAAATAGATTCTTTAAAATAAAGAATTATAAACAGATGTTTTTTATTTCAATATTTGCAGGTTTTTTCGCATTATGCCTAGATTTACTTGAAGATCCTTTAGCTCATCATAATGAATGGTGGATTTGGCCTCATTATCCAGACAGGCTTTATTTATTTAATGTTCCTCTTACAAATTATGTTGGATGGTTTTCAATAATCGCAGGAATGACACTATTAACATTATTGATTGATAGGTCACGTTTTTCAGAAAATAGAAAGCTTATTCTTAATCCATATTTTTTAGTAACATAAATCGTTGAATTAAATAGGAGGTTGCATAGCATTTCCTGTAAAAATTCTATTTATGATTATAAACCAGATTAGTGGCAGGAAAATAAAAACTAATAATAAGATCCAACTAATATTTGGTGATATTAAGACAATTGCTAAAAAATAGGTTCCTATTTCTCTTATTGCCATCATTCTCATAAGTTTACTTCGTTGGAATATTTTATGCCATAATATCTTGAATTGTGATCCAAGAATCATAAGTGATAGAAATAATAAACCTAAAGATAACAGGACTATGTTAATTTCACCATTATAAAATCTTTTATAAAAAATTATAGGGGTGAAAGCAACGATCAAATTAATAATTTGTATCACAATTACCATTATTCTAAAATTCATAGGTATAACTAGTTTTGGTTTTCCTTTATTTTCTATAACCTTTACACCAAAATGCACAGGAAATGTTTTAATTCCATATTCAGTATCATTTTTTACATCTTTTAAATGGCCAAGAATCGCAGTATTCATCCAAAGATGAAAAAAACCTAGTATTGAAATTATATAAACTAAAATAGGGACATCTAATAAATTTTGATATTTTCCAGCATAAACACCGCCAAAGAGTATTATAAAAAATGCCCAAGCTGATAAAAATATTGCAGAATGAAGCCATTTTTTTGATATAAGTTGGTAAATAACTCCTGTTACAGCAGCTATAGTAAAAATTAGTATACTTAATGGATTAAACTTTGAAAAAATAAAAACAAATATTAAAACTATAAAAGAAATGAGCATCCCTATTAAAGCACTCTTTTTTGATATTTCACCGCTAACTAATGGTTTATCAAAGAGTTCAGGATTTGATTTATCGATATCTACATCCATATAATCATTTAAAGTTTCACCAAAAATATGCACTATTATTCCAACAATAAAAAGACTGAAAAGGATTAATAGATTCTCTCTATGTAAAATATCTCCTTCAAAAATTGTAAAAGTTGCACAAGCGCCTAAAAGAGGTGTTAAAGCAGTTACTGGTAATGAATGAATTCTGATCAAACGAAGATAAGCCTTTGTTTTTCTAATTACATTTGACATCAATTCACCCTAATTAATTAAATTTATAGTATTTAAGGAGGATAAATAATCAATCAATATCTTAAATATCTTTAGATAAAATCATATATAACTTATTTATATTCAGTCTACCGATGAAAAAAGTACTTGCATGGTTAAAAATTATTCGACCACCCATTGTATTTATTAGCTGTCTAGGAGCAATAGTAGGTACACTTAATACAGCTGTCTTTTTAGGTATAGAAATCACAAAATTTCAAATATTTATGGTTTTACTAGGATCAGGTTTTTTAGCAGCAGGACTAATGGTTCATAATGATGTTACAGATTTAAAATCGGATAGAATAAACAGACCGCATAAGGCTCTTCCTTCAGGATTAATAAATGTAAAAACTGCGTATATAATAGGATTAATATTAATGATTTTTTCAATCATTATTGCTTTTTTAGTTAATATCAAGGATTTAGGTGAAATAAACTGGTATTGTGGAATTTTTACTGTTATTCTTGTAGTAGTAGGTATTTATTACAATCATTATGGAAAATATCATGGTATCTTTGGTCATATCGCTGTTGCATTTGGTGTTGGTGCTATACCATACTGGGGATCAATTGCAGCATTTCCACTAAAATATCTTATCATGATGACTTTAGCAATCGCTGTTTTTACTCAAGAAATTGGAAGAGAAATAATGGTTTGTGCTGGTGATTATACTGGAGATTTAAAATCAGGATTTAAAACAATACCTGTACGACATGGAAGAAAAAATGCAATGTATATTGCTTTATTTTTTTATCTAGCATATATTCCGATATTCCCTTTACCTGCATATGATTGGTTAGGTATCGGTGCTCTATTAGTTACATGGTTGTTAACATATAGAATTGTATTACAAAATGACGAGAAAAAGATATGGGCTGCTTTTGAAAGATATGAAAGAACTGGTACTCGAGTTATGGTAATTATATTTCAATTGTTTTTATTATTAGAAGTGTTTTATTAATAAACTTATTTAATACTACAAATATTTGATTCTGTTTAATAAAACTAATTATTAATAGTTAAGCTTATTAAAAAATAAAATATTTTGTTTATTATGTATGATATAATTGTAGTAGGCGGAAATCTATCCGGTTCCACAGCTGCAATTAATGCATCTAACTTAGATGTAAAAGTTCTATTAATTGAAAAAAATAAGGAACCTTTAAATCCTCCACATTGTGGTGAAGCTACTGATACAATAACATGTGAACTATTAAATCTTGAAAATATTGGATGCCCAAAAAACGAAATTAGAAAAGTAACAATAAATGTTTCATCAGATAAAGAATATGTTTTTAAAGTTAAAGAAAAAAAGTTGTATATAATAGATAGAAATTTTGTTGAAAAATATTTATTAAAAAATGCTAAAGAAGCAGGAGTTGAAGTTAAAACCGGTCATAGGATGACATCTTTTAATCCACCGGATGAGATAGTTATTGATAATAATGAAATTATTAAGGGAAAAATAATAATCGATGCAACTGGAATTATTTGACAAATTTTAAAAAAAATTGTTTTTATTTTTGAGATAAAAAAAGCACATATTGGAGTATGTATTCAAAGTAGAGTTGAAAGTATTTTTGATTCAGATGATATGAGAATGTGGTTTCATAAACCTTATGCACCTTATGGTTATGCATGGTTATTTCCAAAAAATGATAAACTTGCAAATATAGGAGTTGGAATTCCTGGTGGTCAAAAAGTTGATTTAAATAATCTAATGGATATGTATATTAAAGATCATTTAAAAGAAAGATATAAGATTAAACATACTTTTAGATCATGTGTACCTGCAACAAAACCATTAGAACAATTAACACAAGATAATATAATATTTGTAGGTGATGCAGCAAGACTTGCAAATCCTATATTTGAAAATGGTATAAATAATGCAATTTTTTCGGGTAGTGTTGCAGGTTTAATTGCTGCAAAATATATTAAAGGTAATATTACTTCATTGTCATATTATGATGATCTAATGAAGAAAAAAGTAAAAAGAATTAAAAGAGCATTTAAAACAAAAGAAAAACTTAATACAGAAAAACGATTTATAAAATCATTTAGAAGAGGTATTTCTCTTTTAAATAAATTAAATAAAATAGCTCCCAGTCTAGTACAAAATCAATTGATAAAAATAGTTCAAGAAGATAAAAAAATTATCACAAATCTTAATAAAAATAATAACTAGATGATTTAAAATGGTAAAAAAAAAGGTTTGTATTATCGGTGCTGGTATCGGTGGATTAACAACTGGTGTATTATTAATAAAAAAAGGATACGATGTTACAATATTTGAAAAAGAATCTAGTATCGGTGGTAGAGCACAATCACTTGATTTATCAAAATTAACATATGAAAGATATATACAGATTCTTTCTGATTTTAATATGGCTATTGCATTTTCTGATCCTCCACTTAAGACACTTTTTAATAATAAAAAGTTAGATGGATACTATATTGATCTAGGATACCATGTAATAGGTGGGGGAATAATCGATAAAATGAAACAAATTCTTTCCTTTTCAAATAAGGAAATCGAGATACTTCAATCCAGATTATATCAACAAAAAAATAATCATTATGGATATTTTGTCACAAACTTTGAAAAAATAAAGGCAATTCCAAAAGTACTTAGGCTTTTTTTTGCAAACGAAAAAACAATGAAAAAATTTGATGTAACTCCTATGTCTGAAACAATGAAAATTTATGGTAAAGGTAAAATGAAGGATATTTTAGAGGTAAATTCTCGTTTGATTACAACGATTAACAATCTTGAACTGATTTCATCTGGTGAGGTTTTACGAACACAAAAAGATATGGGATTAAAAGGAGTAAGATATCCAAAAAGAGGACTTTCATATTTTTCAAATAATTTTTCAGATTTTATCTTGAAAAATAGTGGAAAAATAATATTAAATTCACCAGTTAAAGATATTATTATAGATAATAATAAAGCAACTGGTGTCATTGTCAATGGAAAAAAACATTATTTTGATATTATAATATCTAATACTTTAGTCCAAAATCTTTTTAATATAGCAGATGAAAAACTCTTCCCTAAGGAGTATGTAAAATATTTAAAATCTTTAGAAGGATCTGGTAGTTTATGTGCATATTACTCATTTAATAGCATTAACAATGATTTAGTTGGTAAAACATTTATGTTCCTCGAACGTAATATCGGAGTCGATGGAAACGATGCTGCTGGAATGATAGATTTTATGGCATCGTCACCTCAAGCAGGTCTTTCTCCTCCAAATAACTATCTTGTTCAATCCTATATTGTTTGTACACCAAAAGAGGCGAAAAATAAAGTAACTCTAGTTAAATTAAAGAAAATCTTAGATAAACATTTAGAAAAAATAATACCTGATTATAAATCAAATCTTAATTGGTGTTTCTATCCAACAATCTGGCATCTTGATGGGGTTGCAAAAACAATTAATAATGAAAAACCTGAAATAACTACACCTATCCAAAACCTGTATCTTGTCGGTGATTGTGTTAAAGCTCCTGGAATAGGTTATAATTGTGCATTAAATTCAGCCGATATTCTTGTTAATGATATATTATCTAATGATTAATATTACAGGACTTATTTTTATTTTTTTTAATAGAAAAAAAATTAAATCATAACAGTTATACAAGGAATCAATGAGTACACCAGAAAAAGCTAAATCATTGAAAATTCCTGGTAAATGGACAATGAAGGATCCTTATAGAAGAAAAGGATTTCTTTCAAAGCAAGCTCGAGGAGCCATTGATCTTCTTCGACCATTTACACTTTTAGCTCCTTTTATTGTTTCTATGTCAATTATGGTAGCTAGTTTAATGTATAATTTTAGATATGAAAATTTATCAATTCCCTCAGATTGGTGGATAACAGTTGGACAAGCAGGATTTACATTAGCTTTAGTAAATGCAGCATCTAATGCCCTTAATCAAGCAACAGATGTAGCAGCTGATAGAATATCAAAACCATATAGACCTATTCCAATGGGAGTAATTAGAGCAGATAGTGCTCAGAGTCTTGCATATATTTTATATTTATTTGCTCTTTTAAGAGCAATTACGATTAATGTATGGTTTGGAATTTTTATTTTTTTAATCATGATTTTCACTGTTACCTACTCACTTCCACCAAGAATGAAGAAGTATCTATTTATCAATCAAATTTGGATAGCAATTCCCAGAGGAATGTTTGGAATACTTGCATCCTGGAGTGTCTTTGGAAATCCATTTTCTGCCACACCACTTATTATAGGTGCAATAGCAACTACATATCTAGTAGGTGGAATGTCGACTAAAGATATTACAGATAGTGAAGCAGATAAATCAACAGGTACACATACCCTGATAAATACCATTGGCGTGCAAAAAACAGCATATTTATGTTTTCCCTTTATGTTCTTTCCATTTGTTTTTATTCCAATGTTTATTAATCAAGGTTTTCTAAAATATTATCTATGGCCATTAAGCCTTTTTATTATTTTAAGTATTTTTATATTATTATTAATGATTAGGGGAACTCAAAGTAAGACTCTTGAAAATGTCCAAGCTTGGTCAATAATGTACATTGAATACATTTTCTTTGCTCTTTCTTTTTCAATTCTAACAATATTTAGTGATTTGTTACCATATTAAATATTTTTCAAGTAAAATATTTATATGATATTTGGCTTACCAAACCTATGGAAAAGAAAACAATTTTTTTAGAACTCCCTTCTGAACTTGTGGAAATGATTGATAATAAGAATACAATGGGTGATAGATCAGTTTTTATAACTGAACTCCTTAAAAAACAACTTAAAACTAATAATTCATTTAATACAAATATGATAAAAAACCAAGTTGAAAATAAACCTATCCAAGAGTTCGGAATTGCAGGTGAAATAAATCTATTAAAGACAAATGGTGAATCATTAGGAAAATTTAATATTAATACTCTTGAAGGTTTTGAAGATCTTGCTAAAAAAATAGAAGAAATTTCAGAAGATCCTGCAGTTAGAATAAGAGCGAAAAGTTTTTTTTAGAAATAAATTTTTTATAGTTTTTTACTCTTTTCAAATAAATAAATTATTTAAAGATAAATATGATTATTTTTATGATGAGGGGATAAAAAAGATGAAAGAAATACCAAATCTTGACAGTGATCTTGAGGAAATCTTTTTACATATAAAAAAAATAAAAGAAGAACAAGGTAATTTTTCTAATAATGGAAATAAAAATTTAAATCCTTTAGAATTAATCAGAGATAATACAGGCATTACCAATGAAGAATCAGATTTTAAGGAAATAACAGATAATGATTTATTTGAAATTGTTAAACCATCTCAAGATTTTATTTTTAATAATAGGAAATTAAATGAAGAAGATTTCTCAGAGATAAATCAAAAAAACAATAGTGGTATTTGTGATTTATGTTCATCAGTTTTTATTTTTGAAGAAAATCCTTCTGGTTTAGTAATAAATGAAGAGTTTTTTGTATGTGAGAAGTGTTGTAAAGAATCAACAAAAGAAGATCTTGAAAATTGGACTAAATCAAAAATGATTTCTCCAAATGAAGTCAAACCTATTGCTTTATGGTTAATGGAAAAAAACAATAAAACAAGATTATTCTAATAACTAATACTGAGTTTATTCATGTAATCTAAATTTTACTATATTTTAACATATTTTTATATAGCTTTTATAGGAAGTATATCAAGATTAAATCTAGGTGTATTATATATACCATGCGTTCCTATAATAATATAAACACCGGATTTTGAATCAGGCCAAGAATTATGAATCCATATATTAAATCGCGGCTCCAGACAATCCATAAAGGTAGCAGGTGTAGGCTTCATTCCAGGATTGTTTGAAGCACTAAACATTAAAAAATCATTTAATGAAATTATATTAAAAATACCAGTCTTATATAGATATACACCATAAACAGAGCAATCTCTAACAACATTTCCTGATACTGTATTAATATTTGAATCACCATAGGCAATAACAATACCTTTTTGCATATAACTAACAATATTTCCAACAATATAATTTCCTCGTGAATTTTCTAACTGGATTCCTGAACCTAATCCATTTTTTGATATTATATTATTATTTACATGATTAAAATCTGATTTTTCAAGT
>CAZVNH010000094.1:0-8644 GCA_964628575.1 uncultured Thermoplasmatales archaeon
CGATACATTCCATTCAATTTTATCAAAAAGACCATTATTATTTGTATCAATTAGCTCATAATCATTGGAATTTAAGTTATATCCATCAGTTAAAGATATAAGATTAATTTGAAAAGGATATCTTGTTTCTGGTATAGTTGTATTAACTTTTGATACATAATTATTTTGCATACCAGATCGAACTGTTACTTTTTTTGAAAATAATTCATCATTTGATGTAGTAATTGTCTCACTAATTAATGGAGTATATTCATTAAAATCTTCTCCAGATAATAAAGCATTTATTATATACTTATAAATTGAGTAAGGATTATTCCAGTTTGTATCATTATCATTTTTCTCCCAATGAGTTGTAGTTTCATAATCATATGTATTATCATCTGTTATTGCAAGATAGCTTATTCTACCATCTGATAATAGATATTTTTTATTATCTGTTGAAAAAATCAATGAAACTTTTTGCAATCCATTTATTTTAAAAGGAATACTATAACCAATAAGATCAAGCTCTTTAATTTTATATGGTAACTGATTTCTAATATTTACAATCCTTTTTTCTTCTTTATACATAGGATTATCAACATAATATAAAGAGCTAAAAACTGATTTTTCATTAATTTGCATATCATCTATTTTTATTCCAGGTGAAAGAAAGGCAACAAAGGTAATATTTGTTGGTTTATCTGTATAAATCGTTCTGTTAATTGTAAACTTACTATTTGGAAAAATTTTTATTTTTTCATTTTGTTTATCAATGATTCTAATATTTGCACTATATTCTTTTGTTGTAATTATTGGTGGGTCTTTTATCCATCCTTCAAGAGTTATTGCATTTGTTATATTTAGTATACTATTATTTCCACATGAGATGTTATCATTTCCATCGAAATCATAACCACCATCAATCTTTGATGAAGTATTTGCTGTTGCACCGTTATTGGTTCCATCAATGTTGTTCGTTGTTGAATCAAATAGTGTTCCACTTGATTCATTTAGATGTTGTACCATAATATTATTTGAATCCCATGTTCCTGTAATATTTTGTTGATTAGTACAAGTTGGATTACCATAATACATATATAGTATTGTATCTTCTGATGAGGAAACACTTGTTACTTTTACCCAGGCAGTCATTTCTCCTGTAGCACTATCGTATTCTTCTAGTTCATGAGGGAATTGAGTTGTGTTATATTCATTTATAAAAACGATATCATTTCCATTGGATTGTGCATAAGTAGCTAGTTCTGCGTCACTATCTCGACGTAGAAGTACTGGATAATATGTTTGATCTGATTGTACTTTTGTGTGATCTATTGTTATCTTTTTACAGTATGACCAGTTACAATTCCACCAGTTTGCTATTGCTGAAACTCCAAAATCAAAATCAGATTTTGATTTTATATATTCTGTACCAAAAAGTTTAGTAGAGTTCATTCCTCCAAGAAGAATCATGAGAACAGCGAGAACAGCTAAAACAGCTAGCTTCTTTTTCAAATGATCCCTCCAGTTATATCGTTATTGTTTATCTTGCGTATTCGAATTTCACCATTCTTAATTGGTTTGATTTCTATAAGATCTCCGCTGTTTATATTATATGCTTCTACAATCTGACTTGGAATTGTAATAACAATACTACTCCCAGAAAACCTCGTCTTTCGAGTTAGAGGCATAAACCCATCCTATAGATTAATGAATATATACCAATATATATATACTTTGTGTTTTTTTAATATATATAAAAATAACAACTTTTTTAATTATAGATTACTTCAAGAAGATCATATATTTTTTAAAAAATTTTTTTTAATGAAAAGAAAAAAACTAAAGTAATTAAATATTGAAAAAAAGGATTAAGTTAGATCAATATTATTGATCTTCAGTTGATGCAGCTGTGTGGATCCAGATTTCACCTGCATATGATGCGCTTGTATCAGCATTGTCTGGTGGCTTTATTGATATTTGAATCCAGACATAATCATCGGTTGAATTTACTGCGTTGGTATTATATGTTGAGTACATTACATGAGCTCTTTCATCCCATTCAGTATTTGCAGAGCCACCATCTAAATCTGTATATGTACCATCGCCAGCTCCAAGCTGCCAAACACAATCAGAGGAACCATAACTATGCCGATTACCGCCTTCTTGCCAGTCCCATACTTCAACTGATGTTCCATCATCATCGATTGATGCATCACGATCACCATGCAGCCAAATTTTTAGATAATCTGTACCAGTATCTGCTGAAACGTTAATATGCGTAATATTTACCTTAAATGCTTCTTCGTTTACTATTCCAAATGCCGCAGAATATGTTTTATTTTGACCAGCAGTAATATTTCCAAAAGATAATGTTAAAGCCACATCTGAAGAACCATTTGTTCCACTAACCCGAAGTAATCTTATATTATCAGAAGAGTTATCAGAACCAATAAATCTAATATCAGACTCACTAGGATGAACAATGCCAAAAGTATAACCCACCTTTGTAGTTGCATATTGAGTTGCCATTGTCATACTTAAAACGATAAGTAAAACACCCACTAATATCAATCGTCTATCGATTCTCATCCCATCACACATCCCACTATTCCTAGCTGGTACGTTAAATGTAGATACTATTATATAAATATATCGTTATTAATCTACATATGTAGGTGCATATCCCTCCTGTTGAGTAGATAAAAAACAATCTCCTAAAAAATCAAAATTTTTTATTTTATTTTATTAAAATATTTTCATTTAAAATAGAAAAAAATATTAGTTTTTTTTAAAATTAAAATGCTCATTAAATGTATACTTTTATATACATATTAATTAGCTTTTTTAATGATTATTATTCAGATAAAGCAAATATTTTACCATCTGCACCAAATATAATATTATTTTTATAAATAATTGGATTTGATATAATTGGAGTTGTGAGATAGTTTATATTATCAATGATATGATGATTTGGAGAATAAATAGATATAGCTTCACCATTTATAGCATTTAAAATATAGAGATATCCATCATCTGATCCAAAAACAACTCTGTTATCATATATTACTGGTGAAGAGTGTATTGCTGCTTTAGTAGAAAAATACCAAATTAAATCTCCATTGTTTTTATTAAGAGTAAAAAAATTGCTATCATGAGAGCCAAATAAAATAATATCATCATAAACTACAGGTGTTGTTTCTATTCCCCAGCCTGTTTCATAGGTCCAAATAGTATCTTTAGTATCGGTATCTACTGCATACATATAATTATCCCATGAGCCAAAGTAAACAACATTATCTGAAACAATTGATTTTGATGTAATCATCCCATCTGTTTTATATGACCAAAGAGTATCACCTGTTTCTTTATTTATTTTATAAAGGTTTTCACCAGATGAAATAAATAAATAATCATTATAATTATCTGAAATATAAATCTCATCAGGAAGGGTTATATGCCAGATTTCTTCACCTGTTGATATTTCAAAACAATAAACATCTCCATATTCATTTCCTACAAATACACATCCATCTGAAACAACTGGATTGCTGATGATTTTTCCAATAGGTTTTTCACCGATCATCAACCAGCTTATATTAAGTATTTTTAAACCAGTTGGACTACCAAAAAATAGATTACCATCATAGTAAACAGGAGCTGTTAAAGGTTCATTAATAGATAAACTCCAGATAAAACTACCGTCATTTGCATTTAAAGCATTTACATCACCAGTTGAAGTTGTTGAATATAGAATATCATCAATTATAATACTTGATGACTCAAAACAATTAGCAGAATCATTAACAATATAACTCCAGACAACTGATGCCTCATCTCCATATGTTGTTTCTTTTTTCAGAGGCTGCATGATTTTATCATTTGGAACACCATATAATCTAACCCAACCAGCTTGTGGAATGGTGTTAATTTCAATTGTTGGTTTATTTAAATTTTCAAAACTAAAAGTACTGCCAGTTGGATTTCCCATAACAACAAACATCCCGTTTCTTTGAACGAGATCAGAATCTGTTATCTTACAATCTGGAGACCAATTTGTAAATGGAACAGATGACATAATATCTTTAACAGTATCAATTGATAATTCACCATAATACTTGTTTCCTAATTCTTCATATGCTCTATCACGATTTGAAGGTCTATATCTAGGAAATGAATAGACAATTGTTCCAATACCTAAAATTTCTGATTGAATAAAATCCCTAATTAAATCAATTAGATGTAGTTTTTCAAGTCTTACTCTAAAATTCATGGGATTATTCGCAGACCAATGAAATCCATCAGATTTTTTATCATACCATGAATTCCGATAGCCTTGTTCATATCGTGCAATTTCGCCAGTTTTTGTATCACCAATTACCCAAACTGCATTCATTCCTCCATCATTTCTATATTTTAGATAATGCATTACATCATCAATATTTTCTGAATATTGAACTGCTTTTCTTGCACGAACTGCAAGAGGAAAGCCATGAGTATCCCAAAGACCTTGAGGGCATGTTGTCTCAAGAAATACAATACCATTTTCACTCTGATAAAAATCATGGTCACTCCAAATATAACCAGGTGCAGAAGCCATTAAAAGCCTATATCCTTCAGATGGATTAATATCAAGGATGATATTCCATCTAAATGTAAGATAATAAGACCACCACCATAATCCAGCACCATTACCAGTACTCCACATAGAGTTCGAAATAACTACCTGTCCGTTTGTTGTTGCATCACCTGTAGCAATGAAACCATTACATTTATGATTCCCTGGATAGTAACTAGTGAAATCATCAACAAAATCACTTGCACTAACAGTTTTTAGCTCTGTAAATTCTTCTTGTAAATATTTTAGAAGTGTAATCATAGGATGAAAACCTTTACGTAATCTATGATACGTGACTTTTGATAGATATTCATACATCATGTTAGAAGTTAATATATCTTCAAAGGTTACATGTTTATCATGAAATAAAATACCTGTACTATCAACTCCATCTGCAATTCCTTTTATTTCATTTTGATATTCCTCTGGAAAGTTATCCCAATACATGTTTTTAATTTGTTTTTTACAAAAACTCCAATAACTATCAGATATTTTATCATATCTTTCTTCAGAAAATAATCCATTTAAAGGTTTAATCTTTGGATGATTATGAATCATGTTACTCCATCGAGTCATTAAATCAACTATTTCTTCTGCAAGGAGAGCACCATATTGATATCCTCTATCATATGGCTCTCCTTCAATATATAAATAAATCCAACCTTGGATGTTATATCTATATCCATTACCATTTTTTAATAGACTATCATCTTGAAGATTATCTTCTGTATCTATCTTTTTTATTTCTGCAATACTGTTAATAGGCAAAATACTAAAAAGAAAACATAGAACTAAGATTAAACAAATGTATTTTTTCATTTTACCCCTTAAAATATATACATTTTTGTATTATATAAAATTATTCATATTATTCTTATTTTTTCATATGAAAAATATAAAGTGTTGGAACACGTTTTTTCTTACCAGTCCAATAACCACATTTATTACAGCGTAATTCAATTGTAACTTCTCCACCCCAAATCGTAAGATTTTTAACATGTTTTAAAGGATTATTACATACAGGGCATTTATTCAAACTTTTATGAGGATCACCTTCACGTGAATGAATTTCAAGTTTAACAAAATCACTATTAACTGCAATGTTTCTGATTCTGTATCCGGTTACTCCATATCTCTTTTTTTTCGTATTCAATATCTTTAAAACATGTTCTTTTAATTTTTTCTGTGATGAAACAGTTCGATTATTCTTTAAAATTTTTTTTAAAGCTTTTTTAATCTGATCGTCAGATGGTATATGATAGCTCATAACACAAATAAGAATCAGATTATAATTAAAAAATGTTTTATAATGAAATAGTTTTCAATAGATCTGTTCTACTAATTATTCCAATAATTTTATCATTCTTGATTATTGGTAATGCTCCAACGTTATTATCAATCATTATCCTTGCAGCTTCAGCAATAGAAACATTTGATTTTGTCCAAATTGCTGGTGTTTTCATTACTGTTTCAACAAGTAATTCATCAAGTTGATGTTTCTGATGACCTAATGGAATTGATTTTTTAATCTTTGCGAATGCAAAAGCAATTTCATTATCTGTAATCATTCCTACAAGTTCACCTTGGTCCAAAACAGGAATTCGAGCAATATTTTCATTTATCATTATTCTTCGAGCATGAACAACTCTATCATCAGGAGCAACTGTATAAAGGTTTTTTTTGATGATTTCTTTAACCGATTTTTTACTATCTACAAGTGGTAGAAGATCTGCTTTTGTTAAAACACCTACAAGTTTTTCATTATCTGTAACACAGAGCATAGTTGGACCAGGTTGACCAACCCTTTTTAAAACAGTTTTAATCTCTGTATCAGGTGATACACAATCAAGATTTTTATCAGTAACACTTGAAGCATGTAATCTTGATGCAGGAACACCTTTTTTTCTAATAGAACCAAGCTTATATGAGATAATATTATCTGTTACCATTCCTATAAGTTTTTTATCTTCTAATACAGGAATTTTTGTAATATTATGTTTTTTCATAAGATCTAAAACATGTTTTAGCTCTATATCTTTATCAATAGTAATGATATCTTTGGTCATTACATCTTTAACTTTCACAAATTTCACATCCCTTTTTTACTATAAAACTATAATTTATTTTATTCATATTTTAATGCATCTATACAGTCATCACATAGAAGTCTACCATCGATATTCTTTAGATTTGTTGACAATATCCCACAATCTTCGCATTTACCTGAAAAAACTTGTTTTTTATAAAATGTATCATCCCTAACAGTTATTTCATACCATTCACGTGAAATTTCATGAAGAATTGGTGAAATTAATGATATATCTCTTAATGTTATGATTCCAATAAGTTTATTATTTTCAATAACCGGAAGTCGCCTTAGATTACATTTATTCATAGTTTTAACTGCTTCCTCAAGAGTACAATAAGGATCAATTACTATAACAGGGGTTGTCATAACATTTTTTACAAGAACATCTTGTGCATTTTTCCCTTCAGCTACAACCTTTTTTAAAATATCACTATCTGTTAAAATACCTACAGGTTGGTTTTTCTCAACAACAAGAATATTTCCAAGTTTCCTCTTTTTCATTACCTGTGCTGCTTCATATACAGTTATTTCTGGTTTTACAATAGCAAGGTTCGTTTTCATTGCTTCTTTTACAATAACTTCTCTGCTCATAATTCCTCCCTCAATAAAAAGGAACTATTTAAAGTTTACAAATCATCCCAAACATTAAAACCTTTTGCATTATATTCAAATGCAATATGACTGCTAGTCAATATGAGCGTGAATTAAAAAACATCTTAGAAGGGGAAATAAAAACATTGAAAAAGGTTACAAAAACATGTTCAGCTCTTGAAAAGGATAACTATTTTAAAATAAAAGAAAAACCCTTTGCTGTAATTCGCGCAGCTGGCTCTTTTGGTATTGACCTGTAGCAACTAGAGGAGATATTTCTTTTCTAACTGAAGTAAAAACAAGTATCGATGACAAATTACATTTTAGTAGTATGGGTGGAAAACCTCAACAACAGGCTGAGTTAATGATAGATGTATGTGAAAAAACAAAAAATCTACCAATTTATGCTTTTAGAACAAAAGGAAACCGAGGAGACTCATGGAGGATTTTTACCCTTGACATTAATAATCTTCAAGGGAGATTGAATATTCTTCATAATCGTATTCCAAAAATTGGAAAAAGTAAGAATGGAAATTTTGTTATGAGATGGAATAAGGGTATGCCTCTCTCAGATTTCATTTATTATTTATGTAAATGATTCGAAATGTTTTTAGAACAGTTTCATATTTAGCCTTTGTTGATTACCATGAAAAAGATGCTTGTAGCTTATGACGGATCTGAAGCCTCAAAAAAAGCTTTAGATATGGTTTCCAAATGTGCAAATCAAGAAGATGAAATAACATTGATGACTGTTGTTCCTGCAGAACTATCTGAATCATCTTTTACAAAAATGTTATTGCCGACAATTGATCTTAGTAACTTTGTAAAACCAGGAAATTTTCAAGAAAAAGCAAAAGATTCACTTAATAAGATTGTAAAAGAAGCAAATTTTAATGTATCAAATGTAAATATAACTGTTGAATCAGGAGATCCCGCAGATGAAATTCTCATGACTGCGAAAAAAGTTAATGCAGATATAATAATCGTAGGATACAAAGGCTATGGCAAAGAAGGAAGATTTCTATTAGGAAGTGTAACAGATAAAGTTGTAAGACATGCAAGTGTTTCTGTTTTAGTAGTAAGATAAAAATACATGGTATCTTTTTTGGGATTTTAATGCATCCATCGGATGAAATTCAGGGGAGTAAAAGTAATAGACTTACAAATAAAACAATTGTCTTAGGAGTTACAGGTAGTATCGCAGCTGTTGAAACAATAAAACTTGCTCGTGAATTGATAAGACATGGTGCAGAACTTATTCCTGTGATGACAAAGTCAGCAACAAAAATAATACATCCAGATTCTCTATGGTTTGCAACAGGAAATAAACCAATTATTGAACTTTCTGGTGCAACAGAACATGT
>CAZVNH010000095.1:0-8609 GCA_964628575.1 uncultured Thermoplasmatales archaeon
GACTTGGAGGACATCCAATTAAAGAAAATGGGCCAACTGAACTTGAAAAAGCAAATACTCCGAATCTTGATAATCTTGCATTAAAAAGTATTTGTGGTCTTCAAACACCAGTTGGTTCAGGAATAACACCAGGTAGCGGTCCAGGGCATTTAGGTCTTTTTGGATATGATCCAATAAAATATAAAGTTGGTCGAGGAGTTCTTGCAGCTTTAGGCATTGGTTTTGATCTGAAACCTAACGATGTAGCTGCTAGAGGAAATTTCTGCACAATTGATGAAAATGGAATGGTAATTGACAGACGCGCAGGTCGAATTTCCTCAGAAAAAAATATGGAACTATGCAAAAAAATTTGTGAACAGATTGATTGTGGTGTTGATGTAATTATACAGACAGTAAAGGAACACAGGTTTTTATTAGTACTTCAAGGTGAAGGTTTATCTGGTGATTTAATTGATACAGATCCTCAAGTAATTGGTGTCAAGCCTTTAGAACCAAGAGGTGGACCAGGAACTGAAAAAACTGTAACAATTATAAAAGATTTTCTTGATCAAACA
Organism: uncultured Thermoplasmatales archaeon; assembly: GCA_964628575.1. Lineage (GTDB taxonomy): Archaea > Thermoplasmatota > E2 > DHVEG-1 > DHVEG-1 > CAZVNH01. The sequence goes on from CAZVNH010000095.1 coordinate 555, forward strand.
AGATATATTTTAAAAGATGAACATCCTGCTAATATGGTTCTATTACGTGGATTTTCTCAAAAACCAAATTGGCCAATGTTTCCAGATGTTTTTGGATTAAAAAGCTGTGCCATTGCAGCATATCCTATGTATCGTGGACTTGCAAAACTTATCGGAATGGATTTACTTGAAACAGGACAAAGCATAAGTGAAGAATTTGATACACTTAAAAAACATTGGGATGATTATGATTTCTTCTTTTTACATGTAAAAAAAACCGATAGTTATGGAGAGGATGGTAATTTTCCAAAAAAAGTATCAGTTATTGAGGAAACCGATGATATGATACCTAAACTTATGGATTTAAATCCTGATGTAGTAGTTATAACTGGAGATCATTCAACACCTTCTTTATTGAAATCTCATAGCTGGCATCCAGTACCAACACTGATTTATTCAAAAAATTGTAGACCTGATAAAGTTAAAAAATTTGGAGAACGTGATTGTATCATAGGTGGTCTAGGACCAAGATTACCTGCTGTTGATTTAATGCCACTTGCAATGGCAAATGCTCTTAGACTCGAAAAATATGGAGCATAACATTATGAAAGATTATTCAGAACATAAAACCATTATGATAGCCTTGGGAGTTCCTCTTATAATCATTGGAATAATTCTTGCAATATTTGGTTTTACAAGTTTTAGTAGTGGTGGCTTTACATCTGCTGGTGGAAACGCCGCAATATTTATGCTCGGCTCTATTATGGCTATGATAGGTTTTGTTTTAATAAGATTAAGTATTATAAGACCTGTTTCAAAATATTATGCAACAGAATTATCTCCTGCTATGAAAATTACTGGTCAATCAATTGGAGAAGGATTAAAAGAATCAGGTGTTGGATCGTCTAAACCAAAGGAAATTATAAAAATTAAATGTCCTCATTGCGGTTATTTAGAATCAGAGGATGCAGATTTTTGTAGTAAATGTGGTAAGAAAATATAGATTACACTTCATATAACAAATAATATTTCTCTTTTAGATAATCTATAAATTTTTTAGAGTTAAGACCTTCCCCACATGCCTTTTTAATTATTTCGTCAGCTGACATGAGGCGACCATATTGATGAACATTTTCTTTAAGCCATATGAGAATGTTATCGAATTGTCCTTTCTCAATCTCTGCAATCGCGTTTGGTTTTTGTTTTATTAATTCACTGAATAACTGAGCTGAATAAATTGAACCAATAGCATATGTTGGGAAATATCCAAAGCTTCCACCGCTCCAATGCATATCTTGTAAAACACCTTCTTTATCATTCTTTGGAATAATTCCAAGCATTTGATCCATCTTTTCATTCCAAATTTCTGGTAGGTTTTCAACTTTAATCTTATCATCTATTAGTTCTATTTCAATTTCAAAACGCAGTATCACATGTAAACAGTATGTTAATTCATCTGCTTCAACTCGTATTAATGATGGTCTAACTTGGTTAACTATCTGATACCATTTTTCAAGGTTGATATTTTTAAATTGTTGCGGTGATGTTTTTTCAAAAATAGGATGAAAATACTTCCAGAAATATCTATTTCTTGCTATCATATTTTCCCAAAATCTTGATTGGGATTCATGAATTCCAAGAGATGGCGAGCTAGATATTACTGTATCCTTGTATTCATTCTTTGGCATTCCTAATTCATATAGTGCATGACCTGCTTCATGAACTGTTGAAAAAAATGAAAAAAGTGGATTTTCTCGTTCATAGTTGGTTGTTATTCTAACATCATCATTACCCATCGAGGTTGTAAATGGATGAGTTGAAATATCAATGCGTGATCTATCGATCGGTAGATTCATTTTTTCTAAAATAATTTTACAGATTTTTTTCTGTGTATCTTCATTGAATTTTATATTGTCTAATTTATCGTTATAGTGGTTACTATTTTTGATTTTTTCAAGGATTTTTATAAGCTCGTCTTTTAGATATAAAAATTCTTTTTTTAGTTTATCAACTGTCATTCCTTCTTCATAATCATCCAATAAACTATTATATCTGGAACCTGGAAGTTTGATATAATCTGCATATTCTTTTTCTAAGTCTATGATTTTTTTAAGATCTGGTGAAAATATTTTAAAATTATTCTTTTGTCTTGCTTTTTCCCATGATTGATATGCAATTGTCGTTGTTCTTGCCATTCTCTCGACAAAATCAGAAGGTATTTTTCTTGCCTTTTCAACATCTTTTTCAAGTCTGTTTACAACATTTCTATCTTTTTCCTTGAGTTTATCTTTTTTACATTTTTGAATATGATTCCAAAAGTTTTCAGAAACAACTCTTTCATGTGACAGTCTTGAAATAAGAGCAGACTGTTTTGCTCTTTCTTCTGCTCCCATTAGTGGCATATATGTCATTTGATCCCATCCAAGAAGCGCAGCTATGCCTCCAAGTGTCGAGAGTTCCCTTTGCTCTTTATAGATAAACCTAAGTGATTCTTTCAAAATATCATACCTCAATTTCTATTCCCACAGGACAATGATCTGAACCCATTACATCCTGCATTATAACTGCATTTTTTACATTTTTTATAAATTCCTTATTTACAAAAAAATAATCAATTCTCCAGCCAACGTTTCGTTCTCTTGCACGTGTTTTCATATCCCACCAGCTGTATTGCTCTGGTTCTTTGTTGAAATATCTAAATATGTCAATATATCCATGATCAATAAATGTGTCAAACCATGCTCTTTCAATTGGTAAAAAACCAGATACTTTTTCATTTTCTTTAGGTCGAGCAAGATCTATTTCTTTATGTGCTGTATTAAAATCTCCGCAAACAACTATATTTTTTCCTTTTGCTTTAAGATTATCAGCAATTGCCAAAAAGGTATCATAGAAATCAAGTTTATAATCAAGTCTTTCTTTGTTTTTTTTACCATTTGGAAAATAGATATTAAATAAAATAAAATCCTTAAAATCTGATATAAGAATTCTACCTTCTTTATCAAATTTTTCAATTCCAAAACCTGTTTTTGTTTCTATTGGTTTTAACTTTGAATATGTTGCAACACCACTGTAACCTTTTCTTTCTGCTGAATTAATATTAATGTTATAACCTGGCGTATTTTTAAGATGTGCAGGTAGTTGTGCAGGTAAGGCCTTTATTTCCTGTAGACATAAGATATCTGGTGACTCTTTTTTAAACCATTCAAATAGTCCTTTTTTATCTGCTGCACGTATTCCATTTACATTCCATGATATTATTTTCATAATTAAAAATAGGAATAGAAAAACATGATGATAAGATTAATCTATCTTGTTTTGTTTAAAATTAATTTTTCATTATCTTTGGTAACAGTTAACTTCATGTCATTGTCTGAGAAAATATAATTATAAGTACCATAGCATATATTTAATCTATTATCTTTTGCAGTAAATGAACAACTCATTCTTGGCGAACCATATTTATTAGTATAAGTAGCTTCAAACATATCATGTGTTTCATTTTGCCAAAAAGTCCATGTTTCTTTTGTTAGATTTTCATCTTCTTTAAAACCTGTCGTATTATTGATATCAAGTTCCCATGTTCCTAAGAATCTATTTACCTCAGCTGGATCAGAATCAAAATCCCATAAGTCTATATCCATTATATTTGAGGATTTTTCCTCAGCATTAGCATTAAGGGATTGGTAATATATAAATCCAAATAAGGCTATTGAACAAATTAGTAAAAGTGTTAACATCATTTTTAGTTTTTTATTAAATAATAAAATTGTTAATAAAAAAGATAGAATTGATACTAATAATATTATATACCACGAAAGACCTGGTGAAAAAGTAAAATTAAATGTATATAAATCCAAGTCAGAACCTTCATCAAGACTAAAAGAATCCATATCTGAATCATTTGTTTCTGGAAAACCACCACTAATACTTATACTATCCCAGAATCCAATATCTTTTAACTCATCTTTTACTTCTTCTGCTTCCAAAATATTAGTAGTCTCGCTAGACGAGGTATCTGAATCAAGATCTGGAAGTCCACCTTTAATTATATTAGAATCCCATTCATACATAAAATATCCCGCAGTAAAACTACCAAGAATGAATGTTAAAATTCCAAATAACAAACCAATTTTTTTCATAGTATTTTTATTGCCAAAACCAATAATTGTACATAATACTCCAATAAAAGTAAAAATTGAAAAAATCAATAATATAATAACAAAAATAGTAGTATTTCTAAATAAATTTATAATATTTATTGCACTAGTTTTATCTTGTTCTATTGCTTTTTCTTTAAAATCAGAATAACTTATATCCTCCAACATATCATCTTCAATCATATTTGTACTTCCATCTACAACTAATTCTGTAAGATGAAAATCCATATCAGCATCCATAGAAATAGGAAAGAAAAAGATCATTGACACACCCATTCCTATACTATACCATGATAAGAAAAGTGTTGAAATTAATAAAAAGATAATGATTACCGATACTATTAAAGAAGTTATTTGTAATTTTGATTTTTTAGATTTTTTTTCAATAGTTCTTTTTGAGGGATATTCAAAATTATAATTATTATTTTTACTATTAGTTTCATTATCATCCATTATATCAGTTCTTAAAAACAAAATGCTAATAAAAACTTTACCTAAATGTTAAATATAAGTCGTATTAAATAAAGAAAAAATATATTGGTAAATATGCATAAGATTAATCTTTTTATACTATAATTGTTATCCATGGAAAATATTAAGGAGTTATAGAATGAAACATGTACATTATACAGATGTGGAGTTAGAAACACCAACTGAGGAGGGTTTAAAAGATACTAAAGTTCGTTGGGTTATATCAAAAAAAGATGGGGCAAATAATTTTGCTATGCGTGTTTTTGAAATTAAACCTGGAGGCTATACTCCTTTACATCAACATGACTGGGAGCATGAAGTATTTGTACTTCAGGGAAAGGGTGTTACAAAAGATAAAGAAACGGAACATCCATTTAAACAGGGTGATGTTTTTTTTGTTCCACCAATGGAATGGCATCAGTTTGTAAACACAGAAGATGAAATGTTAAAAATAATCTGCCTGATACCTTATAAAAAATAAAATCAAATAATGTGTTTAAAAATGATGATGAGGAAAGATATAGGTAATGATATTCTAGATTTAATTGGTAATACACCAATGGTTAGAATAAATAATCTTAATACAACACCTAATATTGAAATTTTTGCAAAACTAGAAGGAAATAATCCCGGAGGAAGTATAAAAGATCGTATCGCTTTGAAAATGATTGAACAAGCTGAGCGAGAAGGAGAATTAAAACCAGGAAAAACAATAATCGAACCTACATCAGGAAATACAGGTATTGGACTTGCAATGGTTGGAGTTATTAAAGGATATGATGTTGAAATTGTTATGAACGAATCTGTTTCTATTGAAAGGAGAAAAATGATTCAAGCCTTTGGAGCTAAAATAGTGTTAACTCCTGCAGAAACGGGAACTGATGGTGCAATTATAGAAGCACATTCAAGGATTAAGAATAATCCTGAGAAATATTTTATGCCAGATCAATTTTCAAATCATTATAATAAGATAGCCCACTATGAAACAACTGCAAAAGAAATTATCAATCAAATTGATAAAAAAATTGACTATTTTATTTCTGCAATAGGTACATCTGGTACAATTATGGGTGTTGGAAAGTTTTTAAAAGAGAGATATCCAGATATTAAAATTGTATGTGCTCATCCTGTTAAAGGGCATTATATACAAGGTTTGAAAAATATGGAAGAAGCAATAGTTCCATCTATTTATGATCCATCTCAAATAGATATCGAGGTGATGGTTGAAACTGAAAAAGCTTTTGAAATGACGCGGCTTTTAGCAAAAAAAGAAGGGATTTTTGCTGGTATGAGTAGTGGTGCTGCAATATATGCAGCATTAGAGATTTCAAGACAAATTGAAAAAGGTTTGATTGTTACAATTTTTCCTGATAGAGGTGATAGATACTTAAGTACAGATTTATTTCAAATATAATATATTATAAATAAAGAAATATATTTCGATGCTATTATTATTTATACTTGGTGTTTTTATACTGTGGTTTATAAATTTTTTTTTGACTATAATTTATCAAAAATACAAATTATTTTTAATATTTATTAATAAAAAATAAATAGTATTATAAAAACCTTTAAAAAAATATATTTAATAGGAATTAATTATAAGATTATTGAGTAATTTATTTTTTTACTCGTTTAAAAAATATTTAAAAAAAATTAAAAAAAAATTAAAAAATGTGATATAAATAATAAAAAATTATTAATATATGTTACCAGTTCAACATTTTCATATGGCAAAAAACAGCATGGAAAATATTAGAGAAGATAAAAATAAACTCATAAAAGAATTAACAAAAGATGCCCGTCAGAGCACTAACGAACTTTCAGAAAAACTTGGTTTTTCTAGACAAAAAATTTGGAGAATGATAAAAGATATTGAAGAAAGTGGAGACATATGGGGATATTCTGCCGTTGTCAAAGATTATGGAGAAGCTAACAAAATATATTTTGCATTAATAAAACAAAATATTCCTTATTTATCAAATATTAATGAAATTATTAATAATGTTAAAACAGATAATTCTGGAAAAAATGGTATAAAACTAATTGGTTTATACAAATGGTCCATACGACGGTATTTGTATGTTTGCTGCAAAGGATGTAAAAGATGCGAAGAAATATTTGGGTTATATTACAAAGCAATACAAAGATTTTATTGTAAATATAGAATTAGTAGAAAGTGTTTTTCCACTTGTTAAATGTGGTATAATTAATCCAAAAATAGATGAGCTTAAAGATTATGCCATCGAAGAATAAAAAATAATTAGGTCAGTGGTACATCTGTTCTAAGATCATCCTTCATTTTTTTACTGGTTTGTTTCTCCCATTCTGAAATAGGTATCGAATGTTTTTCACGAATTTTGTCACCTATTCCTAGACCATTATATGCACAGAATGGAACTATTCCTTCTTCTGTTGTATAATGAATTACGCAGCGTTGTAGTCTGTCAACATTTAGATTGAATGCATCCTGGAACCACATTGATCCAACAAAAAGACTTCTATAGTGAAATCCTCTTAATGAATCGTAACTTCCACCTATTGCAGCATCCTTTAATAGTTTTTTAAGGTTGAATCCCTTTGGAGCCTTATCGTAGTTTACAAAATCATCGATATGCTTGAGAAAAGCAGATGCAACTCTGAGTTTTTTCAAAGGTCCTTTAATCTTACTTTCCTTGTCAATGAATTCAAGTAGACTTTCTACATCAATAAATCGAGTTACAGGTAGTGGTTTTCCATTTTCCATAAATATATAAGTAGCTCCACCACAACCAGGATGAGCAGTAAATTCTACTTGTGATTCACCTTTTAATAATTCTATTAATTTTGAGATTGGAAAAACAAATGGAACTGGATAGAAATCATCTCTCGAAATAGCTCCGTCAAACTCTTTTTCAATCTCAGCCATCATTCGAACGTAGTCTACTCTTTGTTTGTCTCTTTTTTCATCTTTTATCTTTGTGATTCTTCCACAAAAAGAAACAGGTTGGAAGTTTACACCACGGACAATATCCATATTATCAAGTGCGAATTTTACAATTTTTCCTGTCTCATGAACATTTTTTTCACCAATAAGGACTGGTACTAGAACACATTTGAGGCTAACCTCTCTTAAATTTTTAATTACCTGTTTATTTTTTTCAATCCATGGATTTGTTTTTTTTGTTACACCATCAAAACTCATATAAATTGTGTTTACTTGTGATTCTTTAAGCTTTCTACATAGTTCAACATTTTCTGATAATCTTATACCATTGGTATTTACTTGAACATGAGCAAATCCTAATTCTTTTGCCATATGGACAATATCAAGAATGTCGTCACGAATAAGTGGTTCACCACCTGTTATTTGTATTGCTTTTGAACCAATCGGTCTTTCATTTCTTGCAGCAATCATCATCTCACGAAGTTCATCAAGAGTTGGCTCATATACACGACCTGAAGC
>CAZVNH010000096.1:0-8600 GCA_964628575.1 uncultured Thermoplasmatales archaeon
GACCTATTCCGATCACTGGTGATACTGTTTCGTCTAGTATTTCTCCAGGATGTAATGGTTCATTAAAGTTATCTGTATATCTATCATGTAATAATACTCCACCTTCAAATTTGATTTCAACATATATATCATCTGTTTCAAGAGTTCCTATGTTTTCTATTCCATAATATATATTCCATCCAAATCCACTTGTAATATATGGAATACTAAGCTCAGCTTTTTGACCGTATGTTTTAAAACAGAAATCGTAATCAGAGTTTTGACTCCAAGAAACTCCACTATCATCAGAGTAATATTTTATTCCTCTATCATATGGATCATTTGATACTTCAAACCAAGTATATGAGTTGTATTCATCACCATTTTCTGTTTTACATATAATATAGTATATTTGATCAATTGTAATGGATATATCTAAAAAATTGAATTCAATCCACTCTGGGTTTATTGATGGTATTTCTGATGAGGAAACTGTGCAGTTTGTTAAAATTTCACCAGTTAAAGAATCTTCTTTGATAAATAATTCTAAATCACTTGTAATATCTCCAATCTTTGCTATATATAATTTTATTCTTGTTAATGTGTTTGTTGTTGGTTTGAAAGATTGAGCTTTCCAATGGTCACTGTAGATATAGTCTTTGCTACTAAATAGGGTTTGTTCTTGGTCTAGTTGATCACTAGAAAAATTTGTATTTTTTAAATAAGTAGCATTGCTTTGAGTAAAAGATAATATTATAAATACTATAATAAGTATAAAAGATTTAATTTTGCGGTATCTTTTTCTCATAGATAAAACACAACCCCCCAACTTTAATAAACTTATATAGTATAATAAAGTCTTAATATAAATTTTTTTTGGGTTTAATTTTAATCAATGGTTAACAAAAAAAGAGAGTTTTGAGGGAAAAATTCCCTCATAGATTTTAGTTTTTATGCTTCCTTTACAGATAGGAATAATGGTCCTAGTGCAAAGGCTGTGTACTTCTTTTGTATCTCATTAGCTGTTACTGTTATGTCGACTTTACCAATTGCAAATGTTAGTGGTAGTTTTACTGTTTCTTCCTTTCCTGCTTGGATTTTACCGCTTGCTTCTCCACCGAAGAATAATAGTTTGCCATCTACTTTCATTGTCCAGTCGCAATCATTAGTACCGGCAGCTATTGTTGCTTTTACTCTGAAGCCACCAGAGACTTGTTTGATCACTGCTGGATTTTCTTCTTCTCCTGATTGTACTTGAATTGTATGGGTTGCTGTTTTTACTTTTCCTGTATCATCTGTTACTGTTAATGTTACTGTATATGTTCCTGCTTCTTGGAAAATATGTGTTGGGTTTTTAAGGTCATATATTGTGCCATCTCCAATTTCCCAGAGGTAAGTATATGGTAATGTTCCGCCGGATACAACACTTGTGAAAGTGACAGGTAAGTCTACATTGGAATTTGCAGGTGCATTTATACTTACAATTAGTTCTCCAGGTGCAAGTACGGTTACTGTTGCTGTATCAGTTGCTACATCGTAGTTTGCATCTACTACTGTAAGTGTTACTGTATATTCAGTTGTTACTGGGTTTTCTTCGTCAAGCCAGTACACAATTGTTGGGTTTTGACCTGTTACTGTTCGTCCGTCTCCAAGATCCCAACTATAGCTGTATGGTGCTGTTCCGCCAGATGCAAGGCCTGATAGTGTTAATTGTTCACCATTTGAAACCTCGTAATGGCTTAAGCTTCCGCCACCAGCGTTAGCTCCTAATGGTGCATCAGGTGATGATACTACTATAGTAAAGTATGACCAGTCATATTGTGGTGGTATACCAAATTCTGGTATTCCAGGGCTTTTTACACGTAGGTATCCATCATATGTACCTGGTGCAGTGTATGCATGTGATATTACATCTTGGAAGCTATAATGTCCATCATCGAATTTCCAATAGAATTCAACTGGTGTAACTATGCCAGAGAAATCTTTTGCCCAACTGGCACTACCATCAAATGATACTGGTATTCCTACAGTTGCAGAAACTGGACTTGCTATGTTATGTATTGCTTTTACTCCGAGGAATGGGTAGAAGTGTACAGGACCATATAATACTATTTGTGAACCACCGCCATTAGCAGGTTCTCCATTGAGACAGTCATATACCAAATTAGTTCCTGTTGGGTCAAAGCTGCCAGGTCCATTTGGATATCCGAAGTAGTTGTTACCAGCCATTAAGCAATGAGCAAGGTCCATATTTAGTATAGCTAAGGTTGGATAGTAGCAATCTGGATCGAACCAGTTATGAATAACTGTTACTTCGCTTGCATCAGCAGGTGTTGGACCACCAGTTGGTAGTGTTGCGTAATCAATAGTTAGCATTACACCGTCATAGACTGGCGGATCAGGCCATGTATATCCTGGTCCTAGGCTGATTCTATAGATATGATTTTCCTCAATATTTACATCAAGTGGCCATGGATTTACTATGACTGAGTAGTCTACATTGAGAACTACTTCATCTACTCCGACACCCCATGCGTCTCCATAATAATCATCTGTATACCAGAATTCAAAGTATACATCACTTAGATCTGTGTATAGTCCTAGGTTGAGTGGATAAGATAGATATATTCCACCTGTACTTGGACTGTTATCAGTTGTGTCATAGTGTATTGATTCTACCATGCTACCGCCTGAGTATCCTCTTACCTCAAATTGACCATATCCAGCCATATCTTGGAAGTTTTGTGCCCATGACAGAGTTGCGGCTGATACGCCTAGGGCTGCAAAGTTAAAGTGAGGTGTGAATAAGCCTGTATCCCATGTTCCACCACCGCTATACCAGCAATCAGCATAATGACTTCCAGCTCCATAGTTTGTTGGCTCGTAACTATGTGTTCCATATGTTCCTTTCTGCCAGTCTCTGGTTCCTCCATATTGATAGGTAGACCATCCAGCAGGTGGGAAATCACCTTCGAAGCCTTCATGCATGAGGTCTTTGTTTCCAGATCCGACTGCTGGGTCCAAAGCTGTTGGTGTTACTTCAATTCCATGGCTCCAGCCACCGGAATGTATATCATATACTTCATTACCGAGTACATCTACATCCCAGACTGCTCCTTGTACCATGATACCAACTGCTCCTCCAATGGTTGCTGTTCCTGTGCCAGTGATTGTTACATCATCAATGTACCAACCTGCATATTCAACAACGGTTGAGGCATGCATGCTGAATACTATATCCACACTAGACATTCCATCATATGCTGATAGATCAAGATCTACATATTGCCAGGCAGTACCTGGATAGGAATCTATATAGTATTCTTGGACACCATTAACAAGTACTTCACCGTAGTCGTAGGAACCGAATAAGTCACTCCATTCCCAGAATTGCAAATGTGCATTAGAAAGACCAGTAAAATCAAAGTTTTGTGATAATAGAGTCTCTCCACCAGAGTTGGTGTAATCATCACAAAGTACAGTTCCCCATAGACCTGTTCCAGAGTATGCTGTTGGTGGTGGTTGTTCTCCTCCAACATAGCAACCTACATTATAGGTGTTTGACCATTCCCAGTCACCTACTGGATCCCATGTTGCAGTTGGTACCCAACCGCCGTTATTTGATTCAAAGTCATTGAAATAATGTGTTACTACTCCACTACTAGGTGCGTTTTTAACATCACGAACGATATTGTTGGAGATTTCAATCTTTTCCTTGTTATTACTTGGTGTAGCATAGGCATGTATACCTTTTATTGTACCACTGGTTAAACCTTCTATTTCAACTATATTATTTCTTACAATTGCATTATTAGCATATATTGCAATAGCTGCTTGATCTGTGGAAAACAATGTTAATGGTTTTACATAGAAGTTTTCAAATATTACATTATCTGCGGTTATATCAACTGTACCAAAGAGATAGCTTGTACCGTCTACAGCTGGGTTTTCAGCAGTTATAGTTAACTCTTTGTATATATTAATATCTTCATAGTAGTCTCCATCTCTAACAAAAATGGTATCTCCATCAAGTGTTAATGGATCATCAATAGCTGCTTGTATGCTATTATATGCTATTCCAGTTCGTGTATTATAGATTTTTACAAAGGTATCAAAAGCAAAGCTCATTTCATTGTTTGCTGATGTGATATCTCTTGGATGTTGAACAGCTGCCTGTACAATATAGTTTTTATCAAAGTCTAAAATTCCACTAATTTGTGAGAATGTAACAGATTGTGTTACTGTTCCATCAAGAATTACATCAACTGTTTCAGTATATAATGCAGAAGAACCCTCGATTTCTATATTATCAAGGTATACTCCTTCCTGAACCATTGAATAATCTGAATAGAATAGGAAAGCAACATAACAAGAACCATCATCATTTATGTAATTAGGATCAGGACAGGCAAGTGACCATGATTCCCAGGCTGGATAGTTATATGGGAAGTAATATCCACCCCAATTATAGAAATCAGGTGACCATAAAACATACATATAATCATAGCCTGATTCAACATCATAATACCAATCCCAATTGACTCTACATGCGTCTCCTGCGTTGAATACAGGGCTTATAAACCAATCATATGAGTCAGTAGGATACGTACCTGTGTTAGGATCACCCATCCACATTGAAGTAGTACCTTGTGATGCTCTTGCATCTGATGGGTTCCATGTTACATCATCCCAGTTCTCATCTATAATTGTCCATTCTCCTGGATCTGCGACATTTGGTTCTTCTAACCAGTTAATTTGTGCAGATGCCTTTGCCAACTGTCCTTCACGATCATTTGTGTTAGTAATTTCAATACCTCTATATTGGTCATTTGATATACTGTTGAAACCAATATATCCTTCAAAATCTTCAGTAACTTTAGTATCCCAAGCACTTGTGTATGGTTGTTCATAAATAGCATAATTTACAGGTACACTAAGATCGTCCCATGCTGTTACTTGTGAAACAGTAACCTCAGGTGTATAATCAATTGGACCGATTGTTGAAGCCATTGGTGTATCAATTGAATTTATTGCTGCATCAACATCACCTATTGGCATTTCTAAAACAGATATTTGATCATTAGATGGATCTTCATCTCCTGCTAGAGTAACAGTTGCAGTGACATCATAGATACCAGCTGGTGGAAAAGCAAAATCAGGGAATAAAACATTTCTTACTTCTCCAGCTGCAAAACTCTCAGTTTGAGTCACATCATAATCAACTACTGTACTTGTTGGTGCATAAATACTAAAGTCATTAAAGTACCAATAGCAAGATCGATAGCTTGAACCTGATCCTGGATTAATCATTCTAAATCTAATCATTACATCTGACTGTCCAGCTGCCCAGGATGAAATATCATAGTCTACATCATACTCTGATCCTTCCATTGTATCACCATCCTGCCAATCATCAATTGGATGTGGAAATGAAAAACCTCCATCAGTACTTCCCTCGATATAAAGATGAGAAGTCGGTGTACCACCATTATAAATATAGCTATTCATGTAATCTATAAGAACATGGACTTCTGACTCTGCACCGCAATTAACAGATGGTGAAATAAGCCATTCATCTTGATCATCTTCATAAGGACTATAATAAACACGTGGACAACCACTATAGGATGTATATCTATACCAATCGTTATTATTCCATATTCCATCAGAACCACCTGCAAGATCAAGTATATGCCAACCAGTTGGTGGATTTGCAGAATCCCAGGCACTATCAAAATCTTCAAATAGAAGAGTACCTCCACCTACTTCATGGGTAATTTTTACATTGACATCTATGCTCTGTGGTGTATTACCATTATTTGCTACCCTGGTCTGTACTGGTATTAGAGTTGTCCAGCCACCGGTTGCATATGGATCAGGCTGTATAATATTTAACATAGCCACATCTTTAAATGTTATAAAATCACAGATTTTTATATCATCCAAGTACCAATAATCAAACGCATAAGGTTCACCATTGAAGGTAAATCTTACTGAGGTTTGAGTACCTATAGCTTGTGGTATATTTAGAAGCCATCTGTTTGCTGGAACATTTGCAGTAATTGGATTTGTCCATGGTGTTACATCATACCATGTGCTTCCATCTGGTGTTACCTCTACATAAAAGCTACATCCTGTGGAATAATAGTCTATGTAGTTTCTGAATGACATCCATAGGTCAGTTTCTGAACTGGTATCAACAGGGTTTGACTGTATGTAATCACCATCTGTAGCATATGACCAATATAGTCGAGCTTCTGGTGAAGTACCACCAGCATTTGAGGTAGAAGATATATCCCAACCTCCAGATACTGTCCAATCTGTATAACCACCGCTAAAATCTTCTTCAAAGTAGCAAAAATCAGCTGCAGCTTCAGAAATTGTTAATGTACCAGAAAGGCTATGTGGAGTAGATCCATAACAATCTCCAAATATTTCCCAGAATATATCCATATCACCAGAAAAACCAGAGTCTATATCAACATCAACGGTGAAAGTCTGATCACTATAGAAGTAACCATAACCACTACAATAACCATATAAGTCACCCCAAGATGTCAAAACACCATCTCCTGTTTCACCATTCCATGGCGCTCCACCAACACTAGATTGAGCACTAGTTACAGTGACACCGGTTGGAAAATCCAAATAAAAACCGTCTATATATTCATAATCACTGCTTTCGTAGTCAAAAAAGAACTCCAAAGTTGCTGACGTTCCAGAAGTATAACCAGTTGTGACTGCAGTTATTTCTGAACCACTAATTTCAGCATCTACTATATTTAATACTCCTAAACACATAAGCGATGCAATCGCGAAAATCACCAGCTTCTTTAAATTTTTATTTTTCCTCATATTTCTTTTTCCCCCACTAAATTTTCATTTTCCTTTTTTTTCCTATTTCTCCTAAATCATATATATACTTATTAGCAGGTCAATTTACAAAAAAGTGATTAGCTAAAACTTGCTTTTTATTATTACTACTCACCTCTTCCGTAAATATTCCCCCACTTATTATGATTTACAAACAATCTGGATATGTAGTTTCCCCTATTTAAGTCTTATCTATTATAACATATATAATAAGAGTATTATAGAAAAATTATCATATTTATTTTTATTAGATAAAATAATCATAAATAAGATAGATTTATAAAAATTTTTTATAAAATATAGAATAAATTATGAAGATATAATAAAAAAAATAAGATAAAGTATAAATTTTTAAAAATATTATTAAGGAATTATTCCATAATTAAAGATAGTAACTCCAATTTCATCCTCGCCTGTTTTTCCATGAATATCATATGCAACTACCTTAATCTCATGATAAAACAATACTCTTTCGTTCCATTCCCAGGAGTAAACACCCTGAAATGCTTCTGTACTTGTATGAACTTTTTGATTATCGACATAAAATTCAACTTTTTCAATCTCTATTACTGATGTTGCTTCAGCTTCTATTGTTATATCTGAAAATATAAAGCAGTTATTAGATAAAAACCGTAGCCATTGCTCATCCAATAAATAAAGATAACCTAAAAGTGGTTTTGTAATTGTTACAATAGGGTTTGGAAACTCTCTATAAACTGTGAAAACATTATTTGATGTATCATTCTTTGAATGACCTGCGTTATCTGTTGCTGTTATTTTAACTAAATACTCGTTTCCCTCAGGAAGACCTGATAGATCCCAGTCATATGCCCCATCGTTTTCTTCATTTGGTGAGACCATTTTCCAGGTTTGACCACTGTTATTGCTATATTCGATATCTATATCAAGATTATCATCAAAATCGTCACTAGCAGTCCATGTGACAGTGATTGTTCCATTTACTGATTCTCCACCATTTGGATAAATTACATGAACTGTCGGTGGTGTTAAATCAGTTAGAATAACGGGTAGATAATCTCCACCTAATGATATCTTCCCATCACCTGTATAAGGAATATTAGTATCACCTATTGAGTCTCCATCTGTATCTTCACCTGTATAATCACTCCAATGGTTTCCACCGATATAAGGACCACCCATAATATTAGTACCAGGTTCTAGTGTAATATTCCATTTATTTGCAACTAATGAGTTATCCTCTGCATTCACAATATTTTCAAAATAATTATTATAAATTAAATTATTAGTGCTTCCCTCATCAATTCTAAGACCAATATAGTTATCTGTAAAGGTATTATCGGCAATTATACTATAATGAGCCTTATGCAGCCTTACTCCTTCTTGATTTCTATCAAAACTGTTATCAAGAATATCAGTACTTTCAACCTTTTCATCTATTTTAACAGCAGTTCCACAAAGGGTGAAATCATTATTTTCAATCAATAAATTATAGATATTTCCAATACAAAGATCACCATTGATATTGATATACTCTTCAGTTGCACGGATACCATCCTCAAGACAGGCTCTTATATCATTTTTTTCTATAGTTATATCGTATGCACCTGCAATAAGAATTCCCATGCTATCATACTCTAAAATGGTGTTATCTCTGATTAAAACATCACCAACATCAGGTGTTCCATCAATAGACCATAGATAAATACCATTCAGTGTCTCCCAAGGATTTTCAAATGTATTATAAATGATTTCAATATCTCTTGAGT
>CAZVNH010000097.1:0-8536 GCA_964628575.1 uncultured Thermoplasmatales archaeon
CTTCAAAATAGGTATGAGTTGGGTTTTGGACATCAGATGTTGAACCATCTCCAAAATCCCAACTCCAAAAATATGGTGAACTTCCACCAGCTGCCTCTCCATAAAATTGTATTTCTACTCCAGACTCTGCGTAATATGGTCCTCCCACATCAGCATTTAATCCAGGTAATCCTAAAGATGATCGTGCAGCAATATAACCATCTTTAGATGGATCATTAGGATCATATCCATTATCTTTATAATGATGGCCCTTTCCATCTCCATTATCATCTAATTGAGAATGCACACCATAGTTTTGATAAACATGTCTTGCAGCATAATGAAAAGCTTCTTCAAATGAAACAATACCATCTTGATTTCCAATTTCTTCGTCTGTGTCTCCAGCTCCTCTTAAAGCATTATTTACTTTTCCTAACCATCCACCTTCTGATTCAGTTGATTTACATGAAGCAAGTATTATCCTATTCGGACCACTAACTTCAGGTATCCAACCTCCGCTAGTACAAGGTTGAAATATAAATACTAAAGTTCCATCAATTCCTTCAATATAATTTGCAAAATCATCATCCTTAACATTACCGTCTCCTAAATAAAAAGTTTCTCCACCGCCTCCATGAGAGATCCATACCAAAAATAGCATATCATCTTCATCCATTTCTTTAGAGCCACCCGATTTAAATTGATTTAAAACTAATTCTACATTACTTTCATTTGAGTCATAGTCAGCCCAGGATTCATCAAAATCTGGATAAGGATCATCATCTTCATGGTAAAATATTAAATCAATATCATCATCACTGAGTTCATATACATCTTTAAATAAAGTATAATATCTAACAACATCATGGGTAAACCAATAGTAATGAATTCCACCATTAAGAGATGGTCCTTCTACTATTACAACATGTAAATCATCAATATCAATATTATTTGATTTTTCATTATTTACTATTGCATTATTTTTAATAGTTGTCGCTGAGACTGTTATAACGCTTAGGTTACTTAACAAAAAAATTCCTATTATAATTATAAATATTTTTTTAACCATAATTCATCCCTTCAATATTCTTATTAAAATATATTAATATCAATTAATATATAAACTTTCTAGCACAAAATTTTAATATAAAAAAAATTAATGCCAATATGGATTATAAAAAATATCTTTTAAGATTTCAATTATTTCATCTAAACTTGATTCAAATGATTTAAGTTTTTTAGGATGTTTATTCTTTTCAAGTTCTATTGAATATTTAATAAGCTCAGCTGTAATTGCATCCTCAAACCAGTCTTTTTTAACTATAAAAAAATCATTAATTTTAGGATAATCACTTAAAATATAAACAACTTCGCTTGTCTTAGCATTATATTCCTTGTGTTTAACTTTTTGTTTATTAAAATTAACATAACCATTCTCAACTTTTGCTTTTTTAATTATACCTGCATCATATAATCTTTGTAAATGATAACCAACAACTTCTGGAGATTTTTCAAGATCAGAACTTATCTTTGCTCGTGATGCAGCCATATTAAACAATATGTTAATAATAATATATCTGGGAATTTTTTGTCGCATAAATCCCATTAATTCTTTTTCAATAGTACTTATCTCATTAGATAAAAAATATCTAACATAGTTATCTTGTGTTTTTTCAATTATTAGATCTCTCTTTTTTAAGTATTTTAAATGATATCTAACTGTCCCATTAGAGTAATCCACTTTCCTTATCAATTCTCTAAGATGCAAACCTGGATATCTTTTAATTGTATCATAGATTTTTTGACGTGATCGAAGCTCTACTACATTATCGATTTTTAACAAAGATTATTCCCCTTTTATATATAAAAATATTTTATATTATTAAATATATAAAGTTTTTTGTACAATTATATTCAAAATATTTAGAATATAATTCTATTGAAAATTGATTTAGAGATTTTATTAAAAGAATTATTTATCATATTATATAGGAATTGGAGCTTTATCGGTAATTAAAAGCTTAGTTCCACATCTTCCGCAAAATATTTTTTCATCATTTATTTCAACTCCACATTTTGGACAGAAATTAATTTTAACTTTCTCAACTATAGGATACGAAGGTGTAAACATATTTGATTTCCATGATTCATAACGATCATGATATAAAGGAATTATATTAGCAAAATATTTTTTACCATTCATTCTAAAAAATATTTTATATCGATCTGATAGTAATTTTTTTCCGATTATTTCGATTGATACATCATTTATATCTGCAAAAAAGATAGATTTTTTCTTCTTTGAAACAAAAATTGCAATATCATTTAGTAATTTTCCTTTCCAGATTCCACTATATTCTTTTTCAAAAACTTTTAATTTTATTGCATTTAATTCTTTTTTAGGGTTTAATCGTCTAATTGTTTTTCTTATATGTTTAACTGCTTTTAATACATCTTTTGTGGGTTTGTAAATACCTTTTTTCTTGTAGGTATAATATTTATAAAAATAATCTCCACTCCATGCTAACTGCATTAGTCCAAACCATGTTGTAAAACCAATTGGAGGTACTCCATAGTTAAACATATCATAAAAAGTTATGAAAAGATTCCATACACCTACAGTTAAAAATGTAATACCTTCTAATAATAAACCTGTTATACCTGGTGATATAATAACAGTTATTCCAACGATAATCATAAAACCTGCGATAAATAATATAACAACGTTTATCGGATCGTAGATTAAACCAATCAGTCCGATAAATATGTTAATTATACCCCAAATTAATGTTCCAATTCCACCTTTTCGAAACCTTCGAAGATTTAGATAATTAGCAGCGTTTTTTAGTTTTAATAAATTATTTCTATTAAATTCCATTGTTTCAACTCCACTTTTTGTCCTCTTCAAAGATTGAAACAACTTTTCTTTTAATAGGAAGTTTGGAGTAGAATTTTGTAAAACAATTGTTTTTTGATTTCTAAAAAAAAATTTGAGTTAAGGAAAAGAATTGTATTCTACTATAAAAATACAAAATTTTGTACCAATATTAGTTAATAATCTATCAATCTTCTCCTAACTAACAATAAGAGAGGAAAGAAAGATATGAAAAAAGAAATAATAATTGGATTGATAATTATTGTTTTCATTGTTGTTTTTGCTGGGTGTATTGAAAACGACTCTAGAAACAATAATGAAAATAGAGGAACATTAGATAGTCGACTTATAGGTGAATGGTTTGACCAAGATAATGATATATCATATATTTTAAAATCAAATGGCTCTTATTATTATAATGAATCCCCATATATTTACTATAAAGGTATATGGAGAGTAAATGGTGATAAAATATGCATCACACTTGAAGGATCAGTTGAAATGTGTCAAAGATTTGAGTTATCTAACGATGGTAAAATATGTATTATATATGATGGAAATACTTCTATAAGTGAATTAATAAAAAAATGATTTAAAGAGTAATTATAGAAAGAAATATTATATTTTATGATTAGGATAGTATAAAGCATTAAATAATGCCTATATGTCAAATTTGCGGAGAAGAATATATAAAAGATAAAATGATTGGAGAAAATTACATATCATGCGCATTAATAGTTCATGATAATTTAGATTTTGAATGTTAATATAATACTAAGGTGAGTTCATGAGAAAACAACATATTATTTCATTGATCTTATTGATAGTAGTATTAGTATTAATTATTGTTTCCTTATTTACACCATATTATAATTACCAGTTTACAAAAAAAAATGGTGATACAGAAAAACTTGAATATACTTATTACTTCAAGCATTTAAGTGGAGAATATATAAAAAATGGAAAATCAATAGATTCAATTGATATAGATTACGATGACATAGATGATTCTCCTTATGCATCAGAAGATAACTCGATTTGGATTTTTACTCTAACTTTTTGGTTTACAATTTTCTCACTAATTCTATGTATTTGCTCAATTATTTTTTTAGCTATTTTTCTAAGTGAGTATATGAAAAAATTCTCATTTTATAGATATAGCAAAGAATATATTGGAATAACTATATTAATAATTTTTATCACTTTTATATTATTTGCAGTGTTAATCCATATGGATATCAAAAATGATGTTAAGGAAACTGAAGAAATAACACCTACTGAATTTAAAGATGAAATGGAAAATATAGATTTTTGGACTGATATTAATTATAATTATCAAGGAAGTGAATATTCGATTGTTACTGGACCTGCTTATGGATGGTATTCTATAATAATTGCAGGTATATTATGTATTCCTGCTTTTATTATTTTATATAAATACCCAGTTTTAGAAGAAAGAAAACCTGAAAACTATCAAAAGCCAATTATCAATAGTTATTACTATCCATCGCAAGAGAATAGAATTATTAAAGATAATTTTTGTTCAGAATGTGGTGCTAAACTTAAAGATAATGCAAAGTTTTGTAGAAATTGTGGTATTGATTTAAGGGAGAAAAATAAATAAGTAAAAAAAAATCTTGTTATCTGATATTTATGTTTTTTAAAATAGTTTATAAAAATTAAGTTTCAATAACTGTTTTTCCACCTGTCATATTTGAAATCCATTCATCATTTGCATTAGCAGTGCTAGATATAATTTTTATTGCTGTTATTAGTTCCTCAGAATTTAAATTATCTCCTAATAAAATATGTTCAAACCAAATTACTTTCTCTTGAGGAATAAGAACAAATCTACCAAATACTTCATCTGCATTTTTCTTAAGTAATATATTAGCTAATTTTGCAGGTATAGTTTTAATATCTAAAGATACAGGAGATGCTATTTTAACTAAACTTTTTTCATTTAGTTGAAAAGGATGTATTATTACAATTGCTAATTCTTTACGAATCCAAAAATCTCCATCGGATCTTACTTCATAACAATGATTATTTTCCCTAAGATATGTTTCGATTTTACTTCTTAATATTTCTACAGGATTAGAATCAATTAGTATCATAATTTATCTCTTAAAAATTTTTTAATTATCTTATAAAAGTCTTAGTAATTGTTGTCACTTGATTAGCTCTATATAAAAGCTGAAGTAATTTAATTTTCATTTTATCACTTAATATAAATATGGCTATTGTACCACACTTACTATTGAGTTTGCTGCATCATTTAATGCATTTTCATATTTTTTAACATATCCAATCTTAATTCCAAATCTGTGAGTATCGCTAATAAGGATTTTTACATTTGTGCTATCTTTGTTAACAGGATTTAGATATATTTCAGCTTTTTTTGGTAAAGTTTCCTTAGAAACAAAAAATTCTCCAATTATTCTAGATTTAGCAAGAGACCCTAATTTACATTCAATATAGTTTTCATTATAGTTAACAATTTTTCCTTTCATATTCCGCAATTGTGTTCTTATTAAATTATTGGTTTCATTTATGCATTTGTTTACATAAATTTCTTTTTCTACTGGATTTATTTTACTCATAATTTTTTCCTCCTTTTTTAAAGTAAATACATTTTCTTACTTTCATAAATTCTGAAGTACATTATGTTTTAATAGGAAATTTGGTGCAAAATTTTGTAAAATAATTCGGGACAAATTATTTTATAAATCAATAGGATAGTAGAATTTTGTTTTCCCTTTTTTCTCTATTCTTATTTGATTTTTTTCAACGAGTTTTAAAAGATTATAGCTAATATTTTGTTGTTTAACCTTTAGTTTATCAACAAGTTCTTTTTGAGTAATACCAGGATTTTCTTTTATTAATTTATAAATAGAAGTTTGTAAATCAGTTAATCTAACAAACTCCTTATCTGGAAGTTTTTTACCAGATAATTTAAAAAATAGATTTAGACCTTTACGCTCAAGACGAATCAAACCAAGCTCAGTCATAATATGTGAATGCCAACTAATCTCGCCATTACTAAGATTACAACCTCTTCTAATCTGACTGTAATAAACAGGCTGATTATCAGCAATAAAATTATACATATCGAGTCTTTTTTCATTATCAAAAACTTCTTCTCGCATAGTACGAAGATAAAGAGGACCTAGAAGAGCAAGAAATGAATAAAACTTGTATTTACCAAGACCTGTTGAAGTCAAAATAACTGCAAGGCTAACACCAGCCGCAGCTGTTGTAGTTATCGCAATTATTTCAACTATTGGCAATTCTTCAGTTTCAGTTTCACCTTCATTTATAATTACATCATCAAACCAAGTAATACCATTAGCACTATTGAATGTAAAATATTTTAGATCTTTCTCATATGAAAAAGCTTCATCAGTTATACCTGCAATATGTAAACCATCTAACCAATAATCTAACTTAATAGTTAAG
The DNA here is from genome assembly GCA_964628575.1 of uncultured Thermoplasmatales archaeon. Classification (GTDB taxonomy): domain Archaea; phylum Thermoplasmatota; class E2; order DHVEG-1; family DHVEG-1; genus CAZVNH01. The sequence continues at coordinate 6,314 of CAZVNH010000097.1, forward strand.
TTTGAAATCCAAGAATATTTTATTTTAATCTTATACCATTTATTACTCTCAATCGAGCTGATGGCAATATCATTACTATATAGCGTACTTACATCTGTACCAACTCTAAGCAATCCCCTAGCTGATGTCTGCCAAGAAGCACCAGTGCGTATTTCTACATTTGCAGAAGAATTATGACATCCTTTATCGTAACTACCTAATTTAATAGCAAATTCAAAAACATAAATATTTCCAACTTGATTTGAAATATTCATAAATCTATGAGCATGAGCTGCCCAACATCCATTATATACACCACTTAACTTTAAACATTTACCACCCTGGAACTTTTCCTCATCTGTAATAATATTTCCGTTTCCAGGAGCATTTCCACTACCTTTCCAGTTATTTGGAAAAATACCAACTTCATATTCCTCAAAATCATCAGTCCATATTATACCATTAGTATTATCACCTAAAACACAACTAAAAAATGAAGTAAAAATTATAGCTATAAAATAGAAAATGAATAAAAAACTAACTAAATTTGAGAATCTTAAATAGTTACGGATTTTTTCACCTTCCTATCTGACGTTTGACTTTATTTTTTCATTTTATTATACTTCATCTTTTTAAAACCATTATTTAGAATAAATTTGATTTTTTACTATTTTTTGATTTAATAAATAAAGAAAGGTAATTGATATATTAACAAATCTTTACTGAATAATTCTGTAAAATCCTTGTAAGCAATGATTCAACTGCTCCTAATTGATTTTTAGAAAAACCTAGAACAAATTTTTTTCCAACAATAGGTTGACGTTTCTTTAATTTAATTTGTATTCCTCTTGAAAAAGATTTCATAAATTTTATACTTTTAATATCCTTATAATCAATTGAAAAGTTACGTTTATGTCTTGCAAATATTCGCTCTGGTTTATTGTTTACAATTTTTTTATAAGCTTTCTTTTTAGCACTATTTATAACAACTGCAGCACCAATTGCACCAAATGCTAAAAAAGCTGCTCTTGTTCCACAAACAAGATCTCCAATTATTTGTCTATTAGTTAAATATATGTTATACACACTACAAGTTGTTTTTGGTAGACTAACACCATCAAAAATTCCTATTATTTCTTGATTTGTATTTTCATATATTTGATTATTAATAATTTGCTGTTCATATACAAGTTGTTGATCTTGTCCCATTAAATTGCTTGTGGTATATTTTTCTTCTCCAAATTTTGGTGAAAAATTTTCTCCAACATTAATTTCATTTCTACTTTTTCCATAATATTTTTCCATTTTTCTTTCCTCCAGTATTTTAATTATAATTCTCAAAAATATTTTCAATAAAAAAATAAAAAATTATTGGAGAGTAGTATTGTGACTTATTTCTAGATTCCATTTAAACTACTCCTTGTTTTTATCCATAATGCGCCTGCATCGCTGGTTTGTTATATGCTTTTGCAGGTTTTCCAATCATTGATCCAATAAATCCTCCAAGACCTGTTATTATCATTGAAAAGATTATTGCTCCAATAACTGCTATAATATCAAATGGAAGACCCATTAAGAGATTAAATGGTTCAGATATTATAACGCAGAAAATTCCAACAAATAAACCATTTTTTCCTCCGTTATTGACAACATTGGATCCTACATATAGACCTCCAATAAAGAGTGATAATATATTTACAATTACACTAACTGCGATTATTGTTTCAACTGGTGCATTAAATAAGAAAATTCCCATAAAAAATCCCAAAATAAATGATAATCCGATTACCAATAATACACCTTTAAAAATAGTTTTCCAATCAAATTGTGTATCTGATGTACTTTTTAATACTCTTTGTGGTTGATAGCCGTTTTGATAGTATATTTTATTTGATGTTATTGGTTGATTAAATGAATGATAATTTGAATTATTAATTGTTGATCCGCAGTTTCTACAATATATATCAGAATTATTTACTTGATGACCACATTGTCCACAAAAGAATGAATGCATTGTATTAGAATTGTTATTTTCTCCAGCTGCATTTGGTAAATTAAATCCACCATTTTTCATATGATTTTCAATCATTTTTTTCACCTCAATTCAAAAAAATGTACAGTTATCTTGTTATTAAGGAAATTTGGTACAAAATTTTGTAAAAAAAATTTAGATTGATTATTTTATGAACCAATAGGATAGTAGAATTTTGTTTTCCCTTTTTTCTCTATTCTTATTTGATTTTT
>CAZVNH010000098.1:0-7043 GCA_964628575.1 uncultured Thermoplasmatales archaeon
GAGAAGAATGGAAAAATATTGTAGAAAAAATATGCCAAAAATATGTCGAACACAAAAACATCTACGATGTAGATATGGGTGAATTAAGACATGTAATAAGTAAAATTAATAGATTTGATTGCCCAACAAAACTTTCTCCAAAGGATTCAACATTTATAGACATAGGAATATGGGCTTATTTCCAGAAAAGACTATCAATATCAACAATAGATAAAAGACTAAGATACGCACGATTCATGGAAAACCATGAAATATCGGTAAATTTCAGAAATCCAACATATGAAAACTTCAGACAACACATGGATTACAGAGAAGAAATTGAAAAAGCAACACCAAATGCATTAAACCACGAATGGAAAACAATGAGAATGTTTCTAGAAGCATACAATATACCAATATGGCCATATAAACCACCATATGCACCAAAACCAGCACAAAGAATATTACCATTCCCAGATACGGTTAAAAAATTCTTCAGATACAAATACTCAAAAAGCGAATATGAAAACACTCTTTATCAATACATATTCTACCAATGTTTCATGATAGGATGGAGAACTCCAAGTGAAATTTGTGAAATGAAAATAAGTGATGTAATAATAGACTCAAACGGAAGAGGAACAGTAACAATCACAGAAACAAAGAAACATAAAGACAGACGAGTAATTCTACCGGAAAAACACATTCTAAGTTCTAGATCTCATAAGAGTCTGAAGAACTGGATTGATGTCTGGAGACCAAAAGTAGAAAACCGATACAGCGATGATGCACTTTTTCTATGGCCAAACGGAAAACCAGTAACAGTAAGAAAACTTGGACAAAAATTAAGCATTTATGGAAAAAAGATATGGCCACATTTTAGACCATACGATACAAGACACTGGTGTGCTGTTTCAAGATTAATAGAATCCAAAATACAAGATGGACACTACGATCCATACTCAGTTAAAAACTGGCTAGGTCACACAAATATCAAAGTTACAGAAACCTACATTCACTATGCAGAAATGTACTACAAACAGTTTCCAAAAAGTTGGATCCATTATGCCCTTAGATCACACAAAAACGTGAGTGGAAAGCATAAGGAGCAGGAAGAGTTTGCAAAAATAGGCCAACTCTCCCCCCAGTTTTCTCCTGTTAGCCAGGTATGGGCCCGGCAGGATTTGAACCTGCGACCATCTGGTTATGAGCCAGACGCTCCGCCAGACTAAGCTACGAGCCCAAAATTCTTTGGCATAATACAATTTCTACTACTTAAAATTTTGATTCAAAAATCTGAAAAAATATTACTACTAAAAAATATTTCTATTTATTAATCAATTTCCAAAAACCTAATAATTCTTTGTTTAATTCTGCTTTCCATAAAATAAATGCAAGTTCTTCATTTGGATTGTCATAATCAAATTTATGGTCATAATTGATTTTTTCATAATGTTTCATCTTTACCATCAACCCTCATCTCCATGTTATTTTTTGTTTGTATAACGTATTTATAGTTATCGTGACAAAAAGTCAAAATGTCAAAATTCAAATCAATTATAAGAGTAAAGTTCATTAATTAATCAGTGTTAAAGTATAACCCAAGCTATGTTAGAAACATCAATAATTGCAAAATATCCATTCCTAAAACTGGCAAAACAATATGTGAGAGATAATAATCTTTCAATTGAAGAATTACTTGACGATCCGTTATATGAAAGAGCACGAGTAATAGGTATTGAAAGACTTGACAATGCTTTTAATAATCGTGATGTTGGAAATAGAAGTCTTGTTTCAGAGTCAGATTGTATTATGGAGCTTTTATCTTATCCAATTGCAAGAATGATTGCAGTTTGCATCGATGACAATTATTTCAAAAGAAGATATGCACTTGGAGAAGCGATTCATGCATATAAAAATTTATTAGATGAACCGATATCTTTTCTTTTAGATATTGTAAAAGAATTCAAGTTTAGAGTTAAATATTCAGAGGAATCAAATAAAATAAGCATTTTTTTTGTTGACTATTTACACAATGCACCAACTAGATATAAAGAATGGAAAATGATAAACAGAGAAATGATAAATGGATATATAACAATTTCAAAAAAAGACTTAGCAAGACTTTTACAGGAATCTCTTAGAGAAAGGATAAATAATGAACTTGATGATAGAAATTGTAATCAAAAAATTAATAAAATATTTTCAACAGATATTAAAAGAATTCAAAATATGGTTTTTTCTCATAAGAAAAAAATTGAAGTAGAACCTATTGGTAAACTTGATATTAAAAAACTACCACCTTGTATGAAAGAAATACTCTCAGCAATACAAAATGGAGAAAATGTTCCACATATAGGACGATTTGCTCTTGTATCTTTTTTTAATTCGCTAAAAATGAATACAAATGATATTTTAAAATTATTTAGCACAGCTCCTGATTTTGAAGAAGAAAAAACAAGATATCAGATTGAACATATTACTGGTGCTACATCAGCAACTTCTTATAAACCTCCTGGATGTGATAAAATGAGGACTTATGGAATATGCCCTACTGAAAAAATAGATGAAATATGTAAGAGAAAAAGACATCCACTTAGTTATTATCAAGCAAAATGGAGAGAGGAGAAAAAACAAAAATGAAAAAATTTGTAACTTTTGAAGGAATTGATGGTTCAGGAAAATCAACTGTTTCAAAACTTGTTTATAAAAAATTAAAATCAGAGGGGTATAATGTTGTTTTGACATATGAACCAACAGATACTTGGATTGGTAAAATTGTTCAAAAATGTATTGAAACTGATACTGATCCATTCACAACAACTTTTGCATTTATTGCAGACAGAGTTGATCATTGTAAAAGAATAAGAGGCTGGCTTGATGAAGAAAGAATAGTATTATGTGATAGATATGCGGAATCAACATATGCTTATCAAGGCGCTCAAATGGAAGATGTAATAGATGATCCAATTAAATGGTTGAAGGAGTTATCAAAAGATCTCATTCTTATCCCAGATATGACTTTTATTTTTATTATAGACCCTAAAATATCATTGAATCGTATTGAGAAAAGGGAAAATCTAATACCCTTTGAAAAATTATCTTTTTTACAAAAAGTACACAAAAACTATCTTAGTCTTGCAAATGAATCACGTTTTATAAAAATTGATGCAAACAAAAAAGTTGATGAAATTGTCAAGCATTGTTTCGATAGTATTATTGAAATAATTTAGTATTTAATTTTTTTTTATAAAATTGATACAATTTATTATAATTTGGTATTATATTTATATGTCTTTATTTGTTTTAATATATATAAAAAAGAAAAATATTTAAACATTGAAGATATATCAAATAAAAAAATATAAAACAAATAAAATTAAATAAGGGAGATGAATAAATGAATAAAGGATATAAATTTATTGCTATTGCAATTGTTGCTCTTTTTTTAGGAATGGTTCTAAATTCTGCAAATGCTCAAGTATTAGAAAGCAAATCCAGTGAAAATAATGATATAGAATTTAATACTAAAACTGAGGAAAATACTGTTGAAATTGAAATTGGAAATATAAATGATGATGGAACAATTGAAACAGAAGTATTTACACTATCTGAAAGTGAATTTGAAGAATTACAGTCAGTATTATCAAAAATTAGTGAAGAAATTGAATATGCAACAGATATTGAGCAAGTAAAATGTATCCTACATGGTTTTTTATGGAAATTTGATAGTCCAATTATTTACCTAATTCATGTTATAATTTGGAAGGTTCTTGATTTAATTGATGGACCATATAGTCGTGATTTTGTAATTAGTCATGGATGGGGATATAAATTCCGCCCATTCAGACATAGTGAGTTTGATATATGTAGACCCTTAACAATATGGCATTATGGTAGTAGAAGTATACTTGCGAGTAGATCGATAATTCTCAGGTTATTTCCATTTGAAATGAAAGTACTAAAAAATAGTCAGTTAGGAATGATGTTATACTTTAAGGGAATATATCTTTATGTTGCAAGACAAATACCACAAATGAGTTATACGTTCTTCATGGGAATAGCAAGACACGCATGCGGCTTTGATCTACAAAGATCACCTTTTATAATAAGATAAAACCTTTACTTATTCTCCCTATTATTAATTCTTTTATCATAATAGAAATATTTATATAAAAATAACACAATATCATTATAAAAGCTGTGGGATTAAAAAATGAAAAGAAAAATTATTGCTATAAGCATAATATTGATATTTGTTGGTCTAAGCTTTAGCTCAGCAAACGCATCAATTAAGAAAGAAAATAAAAAAGAAGAACTGGTAACACTATTATATCAAACAATCAAATCTGATGGTTTGATTATTGAAGAAAGTGTTGATTTAACTAAGGATGAGGCAAATACGTTTCAAAAAGTATTAACTGAAATAATAGATAAAACACAAACAAATGATAACTCAGAAAAAATCCTTGATAAAATCAAAGATTTTCTAAAAGAAAAATATTTAGAAATATACAATAAAGTTAAGGAATTACTTAATAATATAGAAAGTCGAATATCTAAAACCTATATTATTAGCTATGGGAAAAGCTACAAACTAAATCCATTTAAGAAAACCGAAGTAAAACTTACTAAGAAATTTTCATCATGGTACTATTACTGTAAAGAAGGATTAATCAAAGGTAAAACCCTTATGTTTAAGCCACTTAAATTAAAAGCAGAAGTTCTAAAAGGACCTCAGTTTGGTTTTATGACTGATTTCAAGGGAATTTATCTTTATATTGCAAAGAAAATACCAGAACAAAGCTTTACGTTTTTCTTTGGATCAGCAAGTAAGGTTATTGGATTTGATTTCAATAAACCATATCTTAAAGTTGTTTAAATGATAATTTCTTATTAGATAGGCTTGGCATAATGCGTAATCCGAAAATAGAAATGTTGTAGGATACGCATATGAAAAGCTTTTTTTTTTTTTTATTTAACCTTTATTTTTTCTGATATTAAAATAGAAACGAAAATTTTTTAATGTTACCTTTAATAATAGCTCTATAGCTTGGTATATATGAAACATATTTATAATCTCGAAGTTTCAGGTATTTGTAATTACAATTGTGATTATTGTCCATATCCTATTTCAAAGAGAAAGAAAGGATTAATGGATTTTGAGACATATAAAAAGTGTATGGATTTAATAGATGAATTAAACCAAAAGAGTATATGTTTACATAATTTTGGTGAGCCATTAGTTCATCCGGATATTGTGAAATATGTAAAATATGCAACAAACTATGTTGATAGAATAATTTTTAGCACAAATGGAATATTACTTACTAAAGAATTAGCAGTATCTTTAAAAAAGGCAGGATTAACTGAGTTATATCTATCATTTCATGATAATGATGTTGCAGAAAAAGCAAAAAAAAATTGTGAGGGTTTAGATTTAATTAAAGCCGAAAGAAGAATCTTTACTCATGATTGGGCAGGTACAGCCAAAAAAAAACCATTAAAAAGTTATTTAATAAAGTTTATGAAAAGACCTGATATTTGTCATTTTATAGATAATGATACTGTTACAATATTATGGGATGGTCGAATTAATTCTTGTTGTATTGATATGGAAGGATTAGGAGTATTAGGTTCAATTTATGATAAGGATCCTTTTAGTTATAAGGTAAAACCTTTTTCACTTTGTAAAAAATGCCATAAACCATATGGCGCAAATGCAAAGAAATTTTATACTTATACCTCAAAATCAAAAAAGTAAATCGTGCTCCTATTTTTAATTAAATAAAGGATAATAAACTATAAATTAAATAAAATTATCTAAATCTTTATAAATTTATTATTTTAGAAAAAGTTATATATTATTTTAAATATTTAAATTTGGAAAGAAATGTACTGGTAGCTTCTTTGTGGATTATATCCCATTCCCTCTTAGCGTTACCAGCCTTCTTTCCACTCAATCCCTTTTTAAATAATGGTTATTAAAAATTTAAAACTTTAGCAGATTTTTTTTATAATGATATATTTGTATAGTAGTTTCATCTGGGGATTATATCTATTATGATGCTATTGGAAATAAGGAATATTATTATACTTCAGTAATAAATTGAGACCTATTATTATAAAATTAGTACATTGAATAAAAAAGGTAAAGGAACTAAATCAAATGAAATTAATCTTAACGATCAAACTCTATCATCTGATCCATCTGAAAAAAGAGAGTTGATTAAATTTGCTATACTCGACCTTAATAATCATAAAAAGGAGAAAATTGAAGAATAAAAGCTAATATATAAAAAAGATGATATAACCTATTCTTTATATATTTTATATTCTAAAAGGTATTATAATTTATATGAAAAATATAAATGCGTCCATGGTAAATTTTTACTAATCCTCTAATACTCAGTACTTAAATAAATATTTTAAAACAATTTTTTTATTTTATTTATAATAATTTAAAATATATGTTGGCCAACTGAATGAATTAAAGAAGTTTTTTATGGTATACATTATATATTTTATCATAAAATTTATGAGGAGAATAAAGATACATATAGTTTTGGGGAGTAAGGAATATGTTAAAAAAAGGAATTATAATTATTTTAATAGGATTATTTATATGTTCATCATTTCTATTAAATACAAATGGGAGCGCATTTTTATTTTCTATAAATAGAGCAAATAATTTATATGAAAGATATAGTGAAAATATTTGTGATTCTACAATGATATCACATTGTATTTTTAATGAAGAAATTGATATAGGATCTGAGGATAAAACAATTAATTGCAATACAAATATTTTTTGGAATAATTTATTCTATTCAGTTAATCATGATGATAATGATGTTTCTGAATCAAATATTAAGGGAACAGTATATGTAGATTATTTTTTTGATGACTCTCGGATTATTAGAAGTGAGGATAATAGTAGTGATAAATTAGATTATAATCATTCCTTTAATATAGAAGGAAATAGGGAATTCTTGGAGTTTGATGGGAGTGGTGATAGGGGTTCTGATGTTGTTGTTGCTGGTTCTAGTGTTGATGAGGTTAAT
>CAZVNH010000098.1:7143-8521 GCA_964628575.1 uncultured Thermoplasmatales archaeon
TGGTGATAGGGGTTCTGATGTTGTTGTTGCTGGTTCTAGTGTTGATGAGGTTAATCCTTCGGTTGTTTGTGATGGTCAGGGGAATATGTTTGTTGCTGTTGAGCATCGTTTTTCTAGTGATACTGCGTTGGATATTTATAAGTCGGTTGATGGTGGGCAGTCTTGGGGTGTTTGGAAGACGGTTTCTGGTGGTTCTAATGATCGTACTGATCCTTGTCTTGCTATGGGTGATGGTGTTGAGGATTGGCTTTTTATGGCTTATGTGTATGGTGGTGATACTGTTTATGTTTGTAGGGTTGATCCTGATGATCCTTTTGATGCTAGTTATACTAGTATTGAGTCTGGTGTTGCTGCTGTTGCTAATCCTAGGATTGTTACTGATTGTGATGAGTATTCGGGTTGGTATGTGTATCTTGTTTTTAATTCTGAGCCTGTTATGAGTAGGGGTTATTGGAGTCTTAGGTATAGTTGTTCTTTTGATTATGGTGATTCTTGGTCTTCTCCTTCTGATGTTGCTGGTTATTGTAGTGGTTATAGTGGTGAGGATGCTGAGCCTGATGTTGATTATGGTAGTGGTGTTTTGTATGTTGCTTTTGATGATTATCCTCCTGGTTGTACTGGTTCTAATCGAGATATTTATGTATGTACAAGTACTAATTATGGTAGTTCGTGGAATTCTGCTATAAGGATTACTAATTCTGTGGATGATGAGTTTGATCCGGTTGTTGCTGCTGTTAATTCTTATACCTCGGTGAAAACTGCTGTTGTGGGTTATACTTGGTATTATCTTGGTAGTGATTATCAGGTTAGAACTAAGTATAGTCAGGATGGTGGTTCGTCTTGGAGTACTGTTTCTGCTTGTCTTTCTTGTACTGCTAATGAGGATGAAAAAAGTGTTGATCTTGTTTCTAGTTGGAGTCAGGGGTATATTCATGCTTGTTTTTGGTTTGAGAATGATATTTATTATCGTTATGCTAGTTATTTATCTCCGTATAGTTGGAGTTCACCTATGGTTTTAATTAATGAGTTGAATAAGGCTAGTGGTGTTTTCCTTCGTTCGGGTATATGTGTTGATCCTACTAAGTCTGGTGATGAGGAGGCTTGTATCGTCTGGACTGATTATAGAAATAGTGCGACCTTGGGTTATGATGTTTATTTTGATTCTCTTGTGAATCATCCTCCATATATTCCTAGTAATGGTGTTCCTAAGCATCTTTCTACTAATGTATCTGTTGATAGTGATCTTAGTTGGGTTGGTGGTGATCCTGATCCTGGTGATACGGTTGTGTATGATGTTTATTTTGGTGTTGATCCTACGCCTGATGCTGGTGAGTTGGTTTCTGATGATCAGTCTGGTACTTCTTTTGATCCTGGTACT
>CAZVNH010000099.1:0-8486 GCA_964628575.1 uncultured Thermoplasmatales archaeon
TTAAAACGTAAAAGGGCACCAATGCCCCCTATACCTTCTATTTTTTTCCCTGCGTCATGATATGAATTTATTATTGTAAATTGGCTATTATTTTGTTTTGCAAGTCTTAAAAGCTGATCACCTTTCTCTGTTCGAACAACTTTATCAATTATCAGGAGTCTATCGACTGCACCTTGTTTTAAAGCATTTTCAACTTCATTATAACCATAGGTTACAAGACCATTTTTCTTGATTTCTTCGAATAATTTTTCAACAAGCTCTGTTTCGAAAACAACACGGTTTTCTTTAGTTATTTGCTTTGTAACACCAGTTTTTATTGCTTCTTGTATTCCATTCATTCCAGATGATCCTGTTGCATGGGTATGGTATTTGTTAAATAATTCTGGATTCTTTTCTTTTCCAAATTTTATGAAATGTTCTTTTGTAAATCCTGGTCCTAAGATTATTAGAGACGATTCATTTGTCATATTTGTTTTTACTACAGATAAAATCTCAGAGAAGTATTCATTTGTTGTTTCTTTTGATTCATACATTTTACCTGAGCGTTTTGAGTCAATATCTGTTATCCACTGAACACCACTTTGCCTTAGAACTGCGACTGTTGCGCTGTCATCATCAAGAGAAACAAAGGTAATAATTGGCTGATTTCTTTGTTTGACAGCTTCATCAATTCTTTGAAGTTGATAATCCTTCCATTCGTTTTTAACAATTGAAATACTGTCCATTTTATCAGCATCGATGTTGATTGTATGAAATGATCCAAGATCCTGAGGTCCTTCCTCGATTTTTCCATGTATTCTTAGTCTATCTGAGAATTCATGAAACTTGATTTCAGATACTCGAATTCCAAGTTTCATTCTTTTTTTCTCAACTTTTTTTGATCGTATTTTATCATCTTTTTGTTCGTCTGTTCTAAATGTTACAGCACGAATAAGATCATTCTCATCTACTATATTGAATAGATGCCAAATGTCATCAAGGTTCTCTGGGATTAGTTTGATTTCACTATGTTTTAAATCCTTAAAGATTACCTTCATAAATAAATCCTCATTTTATTCAAATCCAAATGTTTCAATTATTGATGCACCTCCTGGTGGAAGAACTCTATCGACGATTTCAACTGAAACCTTAAAAGTTTTTGCAAGTCTATTTGCTAAATCACTTTTTTTGATATCTCCAGGCACAAGAACTGCATATTTTTTTGACATTTTTTTGATTGCGTTTATTGGTCCGCACATAATTTTGTATTTTTCATCTATTTTTATTTCTCCAACTGCCACTTCAAGTTTACATCTCTTATAATTCCTCTTACCGCGAATGATAAATGCTCCTTTAGGAACAAATTCCCCACTCTGAGCTGTTTTACTCACTTGCTCTGGTAAAACCCAGTAAGACTGAGCTTCTGCAAACTGCTTCCAAGCTTTTGAAAAAGATGCTGCAAAAATACATGCTTCATCTAATGTTTCAATTGTAATTGAAATTTTTTCGTTATCGATATTTTTACTTTTTATAACAATACTAGGAGCTCCTTGTATATCTGCATGAGCATATCTATCTCCTTCTTTGAGATATTTTTTAACAACTATTTCATTTGTTTTTGAGTCTTTTCCACCAATAACAATATTTCCATTACTTGAGATAAACCAGCGATATCTTTCAAACCAGTATAATTGTTCTTTTTTTTCATTTATTTTTTCTTCTTTTATTTCTTCAGCTACTTTTTTTTGTTCTATCTTTTTTATCTCTTCATTTGTTTTTCTTAAGGATTTTTCCGCTCCATTTAATTTACTTCTAAATTTTTTATTATCAGCATAAGCTTTTTCTGCATTTTCAGAAACAGTTTTTCTAAAATTGATTTTTACTTCGTAGATATTATTTGATGTATCTTTTAGATTTAAAATTAAAAGATTATCCACTGGATTAAATGTTTTTACTATTTTCTGTTCATTTATTTGCTTAATTTTTCCTTCCTTTTCTTTTAATTCTAAAACCTGAGTTATTTCTCTGAGTATCTTATCAATTTGTTGATAGTTTAAATAAATCAAATCTCCTTCAAATTTTTTTATTTCTATATGTTTTTTTAATTTTTGAATAGTTTCAATTTGCTGTTTCGCTTGTCTTTGTAGTTTACCAAGTCTGTCATCTTTTTTAATTTCTTTTTTTGTTTCAATTTTTTTTATTTCTATAAATCTTTCAAGACCATATATCATATTATTTACTTTTTCAAAATCAACATTTTTATAACTTTGAAATTTAAAGGGTAGAATATCAATAATTTTTTTATCTTTTTTAACAATAACTGGTTCAAGATTTCCTTCTTTAAATTTTTTAATAAAATCTATAAATATATTATATATTTTTTTAATCTCTGAATCCTTAATATCTTTAATTTTTCTACTTTTATCAACATCTGATTTTATGCAAATTTCTTCAGCGATAGATCCACTGAGATTGATATTTACGGCAAGTGTTCGCACAATATCTGAATCACTTTCTTTAATATGATCTTTAAATTCTTCAAAGTCAATGTTAAAAGGATTTATCTGTGACGGTGGTGGAATATATTTTTCTTTTCCTTTTACTTTTCGATGAGCCCAAGTCTGTCTGATAAAAGGTAATATAATATTTCCTTCTGGATTTATAAGAATAATGTTTCCTTCTGAGAAAAATTCAATAACAAGAGTATATGCTCCGTCCTTTTTTCCAATTTTAATTTTAATAATTCTATCAGATTCATGTTGAGAGATTTCAAGAATTCGTCCATTTTGAAGATATTTTCTTAATGTCATTGCAAATGTGGAGGGTTTAGTAGGTGTTGTAAAATCTTTTTTTGTAACAGTAATTATTTCTCCATTTCTTATATAGATCGTTTCCTTAATTTTACTTTCAATATTCTTAATTTTAATAAGTATCTCGTTACGAGAAATCTGAAATATTTTATCAATCTGACAACCAATTATTACTTGTAAATCTGATACAATTACGTTTATGTCAAATGAGTTAAGTCTTCGATGCATTTCAACATAAGAAAGATAATATGTTATTTAAAAAACACTGTTATGTTAAAAAAAGAAAAGGAGGGGATGGGATGAATCTAAATGTGAAAATATTTGGCAGATATGCCAGCCGATGTGGGGGCTGGCATTTCCCCCATATCTTACGTCAATCTAATACATGAATTGTTATTTCTAGTTTATATAGCTAAAAAGGGGTTAATTGAAAGTATTCGTAGGCTTTGTTTCAAAATTTAAATAATGGTTTGAGACAAAACCGTATTAATGAAATTTTTTCAATAGGACATTTTTACAAGCAATATTTAAATATAATTATTTACAGAGTATATCATAATTTGTTTGAACAAGCCAAGTGGTAAGGATTATTGCTCTGGTGGAAAGGATGAATATCAAAACAATAAGTCTGGTATTTACATTGGGTCTTATACTATCGACCTTTACAGTTATCGCAAATGATGAAATGGAATTCGATGAAATACAAGGATTAAATCCAGTAATAATACATTTACATCATGATATTTATGTTATTGCATATACTGGAGAAAACAATAATGGATTTCTAAAAACTGTTAGAATTGATTCTGATGGAACTATATCTGATGATTATATTGATATTTTAAAACTTGATACTGAACAATGTTTTAATCCAGATATCTTAAAAATTAATGATAATATTATTGCTATAGTTTATAGTAATATAAATTCACAGGGAATTATACAGACAATAAATATAAATGAAGATGGAGAAATTACACAAAAACCAATTTCGATAATAACCTTTAACTACTTTCAAGTAAAAGATCCTGATATTATACATTTACAAGATGATTTTTATGGTATTGTTTATGGTGATAGAGGTATCTTACAAATAATAAGTATTGAACAAACTGGTCAAATTCAAAAATATTCATATTTTGATAGATATCTATTATATGATTTTGCTCCTGGACAAGGAAAAACACCAAATATTGTCAATGTCTATGATGATATTTATGCTATTACATATTCTGGTAATGGTAATGATGGTTATCTTGTGACAATAAGAATTGATTTTGATTATGGTTCAGGAATTCAAAGTATTGATACGTATGAGTTTGACTCAGTCAGAGGAATTAATCCAAGTATCATTAAAGCTCATGACAATATCTTCATAATTGCCTATAGTAAAGATAACGATATCGGTAATCTAAAAACTTTTTTTATCTCAAGAAACGGAAATATCGTATATATGGATACAAAGGAATATGATTCTAATGTTGGTTTGTATCCTGATTTAATTAAATTAAATGAAAAGATATTTGGAATAGTATACTCAGATTCTGAAGATAACGGAGTAATAAAAACTTTTTCAGTAGATGAAAAAGGAGATATTACTGATGAATTTTTTGATAGTTATACCTTTGATTTATATCAAGGAATAAACCCAGATATTATTTCAATCTCTCAAGAATTCTATGCAATTGCTTATACTGGAATTAATGATAAAGGAATTTTAAAAACCATTCAAATAAAAGATAATGGAAATATTATTGAAGATATAATTTACTATGATTTAGAAATAAATGTTAATGGTATTGGAACAACTGATCCTTTACCAGGTATTTATACATATGAATCTGGTAAAAAAATAATATTAGAAGCAAAATCTACTGACAGTTGTCATGTTTTTTCACATTGGAGTGGAGATATAAATAGTATTGAAAATCCAATAAACATTATGATGGAGAATGATATTTCTATTATAGCAAATTTTGCACCTATTGATTATAACTTAGATATTTCTATTATTGGTAATGGAACAACAATTCCAGCAGCTGGAGAAAACTCATATGAATGCGGAAATATAATAAAAATTAGTGCAGATCCAAACCCTGGTTGGATTTTTGATCATTGGGATGATGATCTAGTTGGTAATGAAAATCCAACAACAATAACAATGGATTCAGATAAATCTGTTGTTGCATATTTTGTCCAAGAACAATATGGTCTTTCTTATTCATTAAGCGGATTAGGTAATGGTACTGTTGAGGTGAGTGAAATTGGTCCGTATTATCATGGTGATACTATTAAAATATGGGCTAATGCAAGTATTGGTTCAAATTTTAATAGTTGGAATGGTGATTTATCTGGTTCAAACTCACCTGAAACAATTGTTTTTGATAGTGATAAATCCGTTGAAGCAGTTTTTGATTTAATTGATTATACTGTTAATATTAATTCAATTGGCTCTGGAACAGTTACAAAAACTCCTGAGAAGCTTTATTATAATTATGGAGATAGTGTAACAATTCAAGCTTATCCTGATGCAGGTTGGACTTTTACAGGATGGTCTGATGATCATTCTGGAGATCAAAATCCTGATATAATTATTATAACAGGTAATATAGATATAAATGCAATTTTTACTGAATCCTGCTATAATCTTAATATTAATATCAATGGATGCGGAACTGTAATTAAAAATCCAGATTATTCTTGTTATTCATATGGAACAGATGTGGCTTTAACTGCCCTTGCTGATAATGGTTGGGTTTTTGATTATTGGTCAGGTGATGTATCAAGTATGATAGAAACTATATCTGTTTCTATGAATGAAAATAAATCTGTAATTGCACACTTTATTCAAGAGGAATATAATTTAACAATTAATACTATTGGAAATGGATCAGGTTCTGTTACAGTTAGTAATCCTGGCCCTTATCATTATGGAGATATTATAAATATCTGGGCTAATCCTTCATTAGGTTCAAGATTTGATAGTTGGAATGGTGATTTATCTGGCTCAAATTCAACTGAAACAATTGTTTTTGATAGTGATAAAAATATATTTACGATTTTTGAATTAATAAATTATTCTATAAATATTGATATTATTGGATCTGGATCTGTTACAAAGAATCCTGATATCCCAATCTATTATTATGGAGATATTGTAGATATCCAAGCTATACCTGTTTCAGGATGGACATTTAATGGATGGAGTGGGGATCATTTAGGAGTTACAAATCCTGATACAATAATTATAACAGAGGATATGAGTATCAATGCCTTATTTACAGAGGATCCAATTTATTATGATTTAACATTAAACATTGTTGGAAATGGAGGAACAAATCCAACTGTAGGAACTCATAATTATCTTGCAAATAGTGTTGTAAATATTGAAGCAATCGCTGATGAAAATTGGTTATTTGAAAACTGGAGTGGTGATATAACAGAAAGTAATAACCAGACAACAATTGTTATGGATTCAAACAAAAGTATAACAGCGTCATTTATTGAATTTATTATTATTGATAATGAACCTCCATCAAATATTTCAGGATTATCCGTTAATGATGCAAAAGATGGAAAACTTGATTTAAATTGGGATATCGCAATTGATAATGTAGCAGTTGATTGTTATGAGATACATCGTGATGGAATAATAGTAACAAATGAAACAAATAATTATTATCAGGATACTGGTCTAACAAATGGACAAGCATATTCCTATCAGATAAGAGCAGTAGATTTAAGTGGTAATAAAGGTAATCTTTCAGATATTGTTCAAGGAAAACCAACAAAAAGTGATTCAAGTTCTGATCCAGGGCCAGGTCCATCACCAGGTCCGAATCCATCACCTCTCCCAGATCCAACACCACTTCAAAATGAACCACCAGTTGCAATAACCAATGGACCTTATTTTGCTTTTATTGATGAAAAAATTACCTTAAATGGATCAAAAAGTTATGATCCAGATAATAATATTACAAGCTGGGCATGGGAAATTGGAGATATAATAATTAAAGAAGGAATAGTTACAAATCATACTTTTTCCAGTTCAGGTTATTATAAAATAACATTAACTGTAACAGATGAAGAAGGAGCAAAAAATACAACTGAGACATATGCAGATATTAAACAACCAAACAATCCTCCGGATAAGCCTTTGTTATCTATAAGTGAAGAATATAGTTATGGAAAGAAAGATAATCCATTTGTTTTACAAATAACAATAGATGATAAAGATGGAGATTCTATAGAACTGTTAATTGACTGGGGCGACAATATAAATTATATATCAGAATATATGACAAATGGAACAACTATAAATATCGGACATTCCTGGGATGCAGAAGGATTGTATACAATATCGATACAGGCATTTGATATCAATAATATGTGCTCTGATATTTTATATCATACCATGTATATTGATATTCATCCTGTTCATGAGATTGGTTTTTTAATTGATGAAGATAGCAATGATATTTATGATAAATTCAAAAATATTAATGAAGAAATAACAATTTCAAAAAGAAATGAAAAAGATGAATATTTAATTGATAATGATGCAGATAACAATTGGGATTATACATATGATATAACTAATGATCGATTAAATGATTATATAGAGGAAATCGATTCAACATCCAAAGAAAAAATAAATATTTTCCTTATAATTGGTACTTTTATATTTTTACTTCTTACAATGTTATTATTTTTATTCTTAGCATTAAAAAAGAGAAATTATATAGTAAAAAATCCACTTTCAACAGATATAATTATCAAAGATATATTAATAACTGGTGATACCTCTCATACTGGTCCACGTCTAGTATCACATCTCAGTAAAAGATATGAGACAATCGGAATTGATCTTAAAGAAACAAATCCATTTGAAAAAGAGATAATTAATTCAAATGAAGATAAAAATATTATCATCAAAAATAAATCTAGATCAATAAAAACAGAAACTATAACGAAAAAGAAAAATCCTACAAATAAAAAAACAACTTCAAAAAAGAAAGCTTCTTCAAAGTCAAAAAAACAGTCCTCTAAAAAGAAAAATATAAATAAAAAACAACACAAATCAAAATCAAATAAAAAAACAACTAAAAGAAAACAAAAATAATATTTTTTTAAAACAATTCTTTTTTTAGGTTAGTTTTTAGGTTAGATTTTATATTTTAGATATATATTACTAATTATAATAATTTAAAATAAAAGTTGATAAAATGTATAATAATAAAGTAAAAAATATATTAATATTGATAATTTGTATGTTTCTATATGTAAATATTATAGCTATTCCTATAGAGTCAACTGTTGAATCTCGAAACACTAATAATTTAGAAGGGAATGGTGACGACTTACCTTCCTCTTTTAGCTGGTGTGATATCAATGGAATTGACTTTAGTACTTCTATAAAAAATCAAGCACCGTGCCCAAGTTGCGAGGCATATGCTTTAGTAGCATCACTTGAAACTATTGTACAATATAAGGTTGGTAGTCCTTTTAATTGCGATCTTTCTGAGATGCATCTTTTTTTATGTTCTGGTGGAACATGTGAATGGGGCGTGGATATAAAGAAATCCCTTAACTATTTGGAAGAATTTGGAGTACCTGATGAAGGTTGTTTTCCAGATCCTGGTAGATCTTGGGATACCTCTATTGATGAAGCTCTTCCTGGTTGGGAGAATAGAACTA
>CAZVNH010000100.1:0-8366 GCA_964628575.1 uncultured Thermoplasmatales archaeon
TTCCACAAACCATAGGATTTTTTATTAACTCAATAAAAATGGAAGAAGACACAATCAGTTATAATCTTTCATCGTATGATGTACAAGTATCATGTTCTGAAGTAAAAGGAAGTTATCAATATTTTTGGGATGAAAGAGTTGGAGATATTACTAAGGAACGGATTTGTCGATATTCTTCTGAAATCTTGGGTTATGAATCAGAAGATTTTTTTAATCAAAGACAATATAAAACTAAGCCATTGGATACTTGTTTGTATGCTCCACACGCCCCTATTTATATTCAGAGTGACGAAGATTTTACTAGTGAAAATGGGGTGACTGCTGGTAATGGAACTGTTGGTAATCCTTATATAATTGAAGGGTGGGAAATCGTTACTTCCGCAGATGTAGCTATAGCAGTTATTAATACCTCTGCATATTTTATCATACGAAATTGTTATCTTCAGACTGGTGTTGCGCCAAGATATGGGATTTATTTTTATGAACTGATGCATGGGCGTGTTGATCAAGTTGATATTTCTAGTAAATATAAAGGAATTGAAATATGGGATTCATCAGATGTCATACTCTCTAATTTAACTATTTCAGATGCGTATACCTGCATAGATGTTGAGTTTCACTCACATCATGTTATTATCAAGGATATTATTTTAACTGCATCAGATACTGGAATTAGACCATTTAATGCTGATTATATTAAAATCTCTAATGTTACTACTCAAGATGTTTCTGTTGGTATACATCAGGTAAGTTGTAACTATTTAACAATTACTGATTGTAATCTATATGATAATAGTCGAGGTATTGAGATTATTTCATCAGGTTATACAACCATGCGTAATAATAAGATGTATGATAATAAACAAGGTTTAGTCATTGATGGATTAATTGGATATAAGGATTATGTACATGATATAGATACAAGTAATACTATCAACGAAGATCCGATTTATTATTATAAGAATCAAAATAATCTTATAATTGATGGGAGTGAAGAAATTGGATTCCTCGGTTTCTTAGAATGTGACAATATTACTGTAATGAACTATCATACAGCAATACTGGGAATAGTATCATTATGGCAGGAACTCGTGATTCACAGATTCTTCAGTCAACATTTAATAGCAATACTCTTGGAATTGATATTGCCTATTGTGAGAATATACTTATATCAGATTGTATTGCTGATAATATAGCATCTTCTGGAATCATGTTTATCAATTCACAACACTGCATCCTTAGAAATAACTCAATAATAAACGACAATGAATATCCTTTCGAAGTCTATGGGAATCGGCATCAACTTGATGATTTCGTTCATGATATTGATACCTCTAATACTATCAATGGAAAACCTATTTTGTATTTAGTTGGAGAGAAAAATATTCATATAACAAAAAAAACAGATTTTGCATATTTAGCTTTAGTGAATTGTGAAAAAGTTCACGTGAATAATATATATTTTAATGCATTTACAAGTCAAGGGATTCTATTAGCTAATACTACAGGAATTGTGCGTGGATGTAAAGTAAATTTTTGTTTTTATGGTATTCAAATTGTTAATTGCTCTGATTTATTGGTATTTAACTGTGTTGCACGTGGTTGTTTTCATGGGTTTGAACTCTGGGATTCAAACGATGTAAAAATAATTAGTTGTCGTGCAACAGCAGGGGATGACGGTTTCTATATGGACACCTGCTCAGAGATATTCATTATAATGTGTAACACCTATTATAATGGGTATCAAGGAATCAATCTTTATGACTCATGGGATAGTACCATTATTAAAAACCGTTTTGCAGATGTAAACTATGGAGCTGTTGTTTTTCGGCAAGGATGTCATGGAAATGAGGTTTGTTTCAACACTATATCGAACTGTCATCTGGGAGTCGGTATCGGTTACTATGATTGGGGTCAAAACATACATCATAATATCATAGAAGAAAATGATTTTATAGCTATTGATCTTTATGAATCTATAAATAATACAATTACCTATAATTCTCTTGAAAAAAACTTTGCTGGTATCGAAATAATATTTGATACTAATTCAAAGATTGATCACAACAATATTGAAGGAAATTATGAGGGGATGGTTGTAGCATATTGCACAGCAGATGTACGTAATAACTGGTGGGGTAGTGCAGATGGTCCAAGTGGTATTGGTTCAGGAACTGGTGATCTACTTCGAAATAATGATGCAACAGTATATTATGAACCCTGGTTAGAAAAAGAGGTAAGCATAAAATTTAATTGGTTAATCTATATTATAACTACTTTCTTTTTTAAAACAAACATCCAAATTTTCCAATGAAGAATTTCAAACTCCATATTTCACAAACCTTTTATTAATTATATTTAAATCTAACTCATCTGCACCTATGTTTGGTACTGTTGATTGTGTGGTTGTTGAAAATGGGTTGTTGAATTTGGGTTGGTAAAATTTACTATCAAATTATAATTTAATACTAATTTCTTAGAAGAACTTCCAAACCGTCATAGTATATTCTGCAACATTACCAACTTTATCACAAGCAATAGCTTTTATAATATGTTTTCTAAAAGTAATATCATCCCATTTCCATATAAAGGATTCATGCGCAGAAAAATTCTTTTTTTCGACATTATCAATATATAGTTTAACAAAATCTAAACCTGATTCTTTATCAGAGGCATTAATTTCAATATTTATACTACCAATTATAACTGACAATAAGAAGGGTATATTTTTATTGAAAAGATATAAAGTATCCTTTTTTGGTGATACAATTTCAACCTCTGGCGGTATATTATCACCGAAACAGTAAATCTTGCTTCCGCTACTACAATATAATTTACCATCTGCAATAGCAGAAATATCTAACAAGGAGTTTACAATCTTGTAACTCCATATAAACGAACCATTATAAGCATTTATACAAACAATCTTAGAATTTTCAGTTGCAGAATGTATAATAGTTCCAAAATATAGTTTACCATCTGCAATAGCAGGAGAAGAATATTCAAGACCTCCAAATTCCTTACCCCATATATAGGAGCCAGTGTCTGCATTTAAACAATATAAAGAACCAATAGAACTTCCAATATACATATTTCCATATGCAACCGTTGGAGAAAAATGTCCCATCCCATAAGCAGGGATTTGATTTCGCCAAAGTAGTGTTCCATTATAAGCATCCAAACAATTAAGATAACCTCCATAAAAATTTTCTAAATTTATTATATACACTTTATTATTATATATTACTGGACTAGAAGATGTATGTGTAGAAGAACCTCCTGTATCATAAGTCCAAATCTTTTCTCCAGAAAAAGCATCTAAACAAAACATCTTTCCATGTGTATCAAATATATAGACCTTTTCATTAAAAATAGCAGGAGAAGAAGGCAATAAATCTATTGTAAAACTCCAAATAATCGCACCATTGGATACATTTAAACAATAAAAACTATTGCTGTAGGAGCCTACATAGATTTTACCATAAGATACTTTAGGAGAGAATTTTTGAGAATAAATTGGTATAGAACTCCAAATGATTCCACCATTGGATGCATTCAGACAATAGATTTTATCATCATAACCACAGACAAATAATTTGTTATTATAGATTGTCGGGATACTATTCCAGTAACCAATTTGTATATCTCCTAATTTTTTACTCCAAATTATTTCACCATTAATTGAATCAAGACAATAAACACTATTTGTGGTTGACATAAAATATATTTTTCCATTGCATACTATTGGATTATTTGCATAACCATTATCATTTACAGCTATATCAAAATTCCATAAAATATTGTTTGTATTAGGTGCTATCGAAGTTGAATAACCTGTGTTCTGTAAATCATGATGAAACATTGACCACCAATCAATATCCTCTTGAGAAATAACAGTTTCATCTAAATTTTCATTAGAAGATACACATGAAGGGATAATAGTTCCAAATAAAAAAATAAATATAAGTATACTTATGAATTGGTATTTCATAATTTCCTCCTCAATTGCTTTAATGAATTATTGACATTTAAGATTTTTGTATAACTATAAAATCGTGATTATTTTTTTAAAAATTTGTTTAAGATAAACTCTAAAGATTTTTTTCTCCTATTTAATCACCTTTTTTTATTCTTTAAAGATTGTACTAATAATCTCTCCCATTTATTTCCTTTCAAGCCTAAATTATTACCTGTAACTTCGGAAGGAGTATTACCTAATAGACTTTGATGTGGTCTAATGAAATTATAATAAACCTGATGACCACGGATAAAACTTGAATACTCATCCTTCAATCTACGTTGAGTCTTATTCCTTCCACGTATGGTGCCATGCAATCTTTCAACCAAGTTATTATCAAAAATATCCTTATAAAAATCCTTACCACGGATACCAACATTACCCACGTGGATAGTATCCTTTTTTGCCGTATGAAACTCTTCATTTATAGCTTTGTCATAAGATTTTAAACCATCTGTGATAATATACTTAGATCTGTTATCATATGCTCTTTTTTGGAAATACTTATTAAAAAAACAAAAAATACAAATTTTATTGGAAAAAAGAACGGAATCCATTTCAATTGTGGAAGGAGGGAAAAAAATTTAAAGAAATAATGAGGTA
Source organism: uncultured Thermoplasmatales archaeon (assembly GCA_964628575.1). GTDB lineage: Archaea > Thermoplasmatota > E2 > DHVEG-1 > DHVEG-1 > CAZVNH01. The sequence continues at coordinate 4,622 of CAZVNH010000100.1, forward strand.
ATAATGTACTCGCTAAATATATTCTCAATATTATTTTACATTTAACCTTAAAGTTGGAATTTTGCCTCTAAAGTACAAAAAAACTGCAGACTTAGGGGCAAAGCTTTAGAGGAACGCTTTGCTCTAAAATTTGGTTTTGACTATAAAGTCTTGCTTTTGATTTAAAAGTCTGACTTAAAAGTGAGTTTTGAGGTAGAGTTACTTTGTAAGTACTTTAGCATATTAACTGTTATTTGAAATATTTATTTGAGAAGATGGAAAAAATGTACAAGATAAATATCTGTAAATCCCTCAAAATTTTTATTTAAAAATTGTAAGAATTTTTGAATTATTTCCAATATCTGTCCATTAACTTGTTTATTTCTAGATATTTGAATTTTTAAAGGATCTGACCATTCACTTTCAATTCCATTTATATCTAATGATTTACCTTTAATTGAATAGGTTCCTATTTCTGTCCATATATGATTTATTTGTATTTCATCTCCAGAGCTATATAATCCGATCCATCTTGAATCAGTTCCATCCCCCCAGTCAATATAATATAATAAATTATCCTGATCAGGATCTGTTCCTGAAAAAGTAAATTTGTATTCTTTATTTTTTTTACCTGATGTCGTGCCTTCAGGTGCATTTGGTTTATTAGGTGGATTATTTCCTGAACTTCCTATAATATTTATCGAAGGATAATTATCAAAGCAATCTCCTGGACCTTCTATTTGATAAGGATCATCGCCTATACCATCACCGTTGGCATCTACTCCTTGATAATCACTCCAATAGTTTCCCTTGCTTCCGTCATCCCAATTGTTTTGACTTTTATCATGAGCATTTAAATCGTTATTTATAAGATTATTCTTATAAATTAAAGAATTTGAGCTTTTACTATAGATACCGAATTTATTTAACGTGATTGTATTTTCTTTAATTATTGCATTAGTATTTTCATTTAAATAAATACCACTACCTTCTATAAGTCCGCTACCCCGCTCTCTATTGGCAAATATTTTATTATTCTGCACAATAAATTCACCAGAGTAAAGAACTATTCCAAAAGAGTTTAAAAAAATCAAATTATTTTCAATTAATACATTTATACATTCTCCATTTGAATAGATACCATCAGCTGCAAAACAGTTACCACCATCAATTGTATTATTTTTTATAATTACCTTATTATTATTGTCAAGTAAACAAACACCAACTCTTGATTTAATTAGTTGATTATCTTCAACGACTATATCAGAGCAATATTCTAATGTTATAGCAGTACCTTCTATAATATTGCCATTTTTATCTCCAATATAGTTATTTCTAATCTCACAATCGTGGGAATCTGTAAGATATATCATATATGCATTTTTAACATCTGTTATGTAATTATTTTCGATGATAATATTATTTACATTTTCTCCTCTTATTATAGTAAGATCATCTTTAAGAGTAAAACCAGAGATCTCAACATTATCTGATAGTATTGCTACTGTAGCCCATCCACCAAATCCATAAATCGTAGTTGTATCTCTATCTATACCAATTAATTTAATCTCTTTATCTATAGAAAAACCATAATAAATACCTGGATAGACATTAATAGACATACCATTAAAAGCCCAATAAATAGCTTCTTTAATCCCTGTAAAATCTTTACCCCCATTATCATCTACATCTATTTCACCATTTGTATTAACTACAAATACTTTGTAATCTTTATAATTATTTGATACAGCTGTATTAGTTTCCCCAGGAATTGGTTCTACGTAAAATGATAGTTCATGCCAATTACCTTGTATAGGTCTCCATTGCATCGTAATCTCACTGTTTTCTCCAGGTAAAAGATTTGAAATATATTCATAATCTACTGTGTAGGAATCTATTTTTAATTTCACCAAAGCATCATTGACAGTAGTCTTACCAAGGTTTTTAACAACTATGTCAAACTCAGCAATTTCACCTATTTTATAAGGAGGATTAGGTAGATCACATTCTATAGTAATATCGGGACCAACGATTATTCTGTTCTTTATATAGTTGTTAATTAAATATGATTCACCATTTTGTTTTTCAGCTTCAACTTTTATATTATAAATACCATTTTCTGTTGTTGACCAATAAAAAGAGACCATTTTTTCTTCTAAGATTTGTAATGAATTAATTGTAAAACTATCTACTTCTTGATTATTTACTACAAAATTTATAATGATATCATTTTCAATGTTTTTTCCAAAATTCGCAATTAATATTGTTATCTCTGTATCTTCCCCTGATGCTACGTATTGCTCAATATTAAGTTCTGTTATCTCAATATCATGTTGATGATTCGAAGGTTTTTTAATTGAGAGTTCTGGATCTCCAAATAGCGTATTTGAATAATAACAATATCTTATCATTGATAGATCATTGATTCTAAAAATATTATCTTCTTTTGAATCAGATAGTGCTTTTCCAATTTGTGTTATATCCTCATTGTAAATTGCATCAAAAAACTCTCGATCTAATCGTTGAGATTCCCCATCCGTACCACCTCGAAAATACCACCCGCTACGAGTATTCATTATTGTAGCAAATGCACCATACTCATAGGTGATCAATTTTTCAGCAAAACATTCCTCTGTATCAAAACCACCTGGATTACATCCTTGTGAATATAAAAAGAAATATTTCTTATTTGTAAGAAGATTGATATCTTCATCATTCATCTTCATTGCATATTGATAATCTGCATGTCCAGCATGATTTATAATATGTATATTCTGATTTATTTTATTGATAATTTCAGATTTTGGCCAATTCTCTCCAGGCCAGTTTTTATCATATAATTTATCAATATTATATATATTTGAAGGAATGCCATAGGTTATTTGTTGATCTTTTGTACACTTATCAACGACTTCATCTTTATAATCTCCACTAAAATCATTATTGCCTAAATATTCTCCTACGAGTAAAACATTATTTAAATATGGATCCTGTGTTTTTTCATAAAATAAGGTTTTTTTCACAAAATTTTCAACGTCAATCCAAGAGTCAACAGGAGCACGCCCAACATATACTTCAGCTAATAAATCAATATCTCCACCATTAACACCATCGGTAGGTTCACCCCATCTACCATTTTCATTATAGTTAAAAGTTCCATCTAAACAAGAATAATAAAGATCTGAAGGAATAATATCTCTATTATCACCAATACCACCTAACCATTTTATATAAAAATCTCGAGCAGGTATGATATCATTTGTTCCGGCTAATAATATATATTCTGTACCCCAATTTATATAAGCATCTGTAATAAATCTTCTTATTTGAGCTTGAATATCGTTGAAAAAAGTTTTATCACTTTTATATTTGGAATCACTTGCAATCTCTTCTATTGTGACAATTATTGAAGATACACCTTTTGAATTTTTAAAATCAATTAAATCTTGAAAATTGTATCTTCTAACAGATGATTTAAGATATTCACTAGTGATAATTACGTATTCATAACTACTCATTTTACTTGATACTAGCAGATCATTAGATGTTTTTAGATTATTTGTATATGTCCTTGTGATTTCTGGATTATCAGCTAGCGGTTTCACTAATTCCAAATCTTTAGTTAAACTTCTGAAAAGTGGATTTACAAAACTGGAGTCGTCTAATTCAACAGTTAAAATCATATTTTCATGATAATATAATTCTTTAGTTTCATAGTTATAAAAAACCGGATATAAATTCAAATATAGTATTGAATAACCTCTAA
>CAZVNH010000101.1:0-8345 GCA_964628575.1 uncultured Thermoplasmatales archaeon
GTCATTACTCTACCTCTTCAATTATTATTTCAATATTAGTTGTTCTTGTATTTTTATCAGTAGCCCGCCCATGAGCTCTGGGCATCATTCCTTTTATTACTCTACCGCTATAAGTGGAGATATGGGCTATCTTCATATTCTCAGGATCAAATCCTTTATATTCTGCATTATTCTCTGCATTTTCAAGTATTTTAAGCATATATTCTGCTGTTTTTTTTGGAAAGCTACCTGGTCCTATTCCTTTCTGATGAGCTCTTTTTTTATTATGATATATTGCAGGTAAAGGCCTTTTTAAATCTATGATTTCCTTTAAAAAATTTTTAGCATCCACTGTTTTTTTCCCTTTTAAAGCATGGGCTAAATTAGTTGAATCTTTCCTTGAACAATGAAGTTCATATCCATATGCTTTAGCTGTTTTTTCAGGATCTAATTCAGTTGAGTATTTCATTTTTCATCACTTTAAAGGCATAAATTTAGATGACCTAGTTGCGCCAACACCAGGTCCTGTATGTTTAACTTTTTGTCTTGTTAATGCAAATTCTCCTAGATAATGACCAATCATATTTGGTTGTATATCAACACGTTGAAATTCTTTCCCATTATGAACAAGTATAGTATGACCAATAAAGTTCGGAAGTATAATCATATCCCGGCAATGAGTTTTTATAGAATCTCCTTGGTTGGCCTTTTCAATATCATTCAGAAGTTTATTTTGCTTAACTGTAAGTCCACGTTTGATTGTTCTTCTCATTCTTGAAGTTAATAGAGGCATAAGTTCATCGATTGTTAGTTTTTGAATCTCTTCAAGACTTAGACCACGATATGAAAATTCTTTCTTTTTAAACTCGATTTTCTTTCTCCTTGCTTTTCTTCTACTTCTTGCCGAGCTTTTAAATCCTTTTTTAGATGCCATATTATCTATTTCCTCCCAGTTCTTTTAGCAGCAATACTACCAACCTTTCTACCTGGAGGTGCACCACGTTTAACAGTAGACGGTTTTCCAACATGCTGATGACCTCCACCACCATGTGGATGAGCAACAGCACACATTGCTACACCTCTAACTTTTGGGTATTGTTTTCCTCTTGATCTATAAGCATAATATTTCCTTCCTGCTTTTAGAAAAGGCTTATCATTTCTTCCGCCACCTGCTACAACACCAATTGTTGCTTTACAGTTAGAATCAATTGTTTTAAATCTTCCAGAGGGTAATTGAATAACAGTTTTTTCTTTATCATGAGAAACAACTGATGCATTGCTCCCACCTGCTCGAACAAGTTTTCCCCCATCACCAGGTGATAGCTCGATATTATAAATAGGTGCCCCCTCAGGGATTGTTCCCACGGGTAGCGCATTTCCAACCTTTATATTATCTTTTTTATCTGTAATAGTTACCTGATCACCGATTTTTAAACCTTCAGATGCAATTATTAATATCTTTTTATTATTATCAAGTTTAACTCTAGCAAGAGGTGCTGTGCGACCTGGATCATGGATAAAATCTTCAACTATACCCTTTTGTTTTCCTTTTTCTTTATAATATTTAACTTCTCCTTTATATCTATGAGATGGAGCGTTGAATTTTGTATTTATCCGTCCTCTTCTCTGTTGGATTAATCTTTTTCCCATGTTTATCACCTCTAGAATATTCCTATCCTCATTCCAATATCCTCTGCCTTGAATTCTGGCATAAATGTTACAATTGCATGTTTGCCTTTTTTAGTAATTCTTGTATTAATGTTTTTAACCTTTACTTCAAACATTTCTTCAACAGCTTTTTTTATGGTATCTTTATCAGCTTCTCTTTTTACAACAAACTCTAAAGCATTGTTTTTCTCCATAAAATTCATTGTTTTTTCAGTAACAAACGGATGAAATATTATTTTATAAGGATCCATTATTTACCACCTGTTATTTCTTTAAAAGCTGATTTTGTAAATATCGTGAGTCTACCAGGATCACCACCAGGGGCTAAATGTTCGATGTTTATATCCTTTGGTTTTACAACGTCAACACCAGTTAGGTTTCTTGAGCTTTTATAAATATCATTTTTTGTTGAAACAATTAAAATTGATTTAGGAGTTTTATATTTTCTACCTCTTGATTTACCACGACCAGGTCTAATATGTTTACCATTTGCAGCTCTTAAAACATCATCATATACTCCTAGTTTATAAAGAGTATCAATTACATCTTTTGTTTTCTTAATTTTATCAAAACTATCATCAACAATAAGTGGTAATAATAATTTATCGTTAAATTTATGACCCCTCTTTGTAACAATTTCTTTATTTGCTGTTGCTGCAAGAGCTGAGTTTTTAGCAAGTTTTTTTTCTTTTTTATTTATCTTTTCTTTCCAGTTTTTTTCAACTTTTGGAGGATGAGCACGTCTTCCTCCTACAACACATGGTGCTAATGCTGCACGATTTCCCTGTGTAAGACGAGGTACTCTACTTGTTCCTCGACCTTTACCAACACTTGCTGTTGCATGTCTTGTTCCTGATAAAGGATTTGGACCATATGGTTGTCTTTTATTTGTATGAAGTGCATTAAAAGATTTACGTATAATATCTGGTCTAAATTGTGTATTGAAAACCTTAGGTAGGTTTATCTCTTCACTTGTTTTCCCATCAAGTCCATAAACGTTTACTTTTGTCATCTAACTATCCTCCTTGTTTACTTGTTGTTGAAATATATGATATTTCTGGTTTTTCAACCTTAACTCCTCGTTGATATCTGATTGCATCTCGTAAACTAATAAGTCTTTTAGTTGGTCCAGGTATTGATCCATGCAGAAGTATATATGAGTTTTTTATAAGACCATAATGCGGGAATCCACCTGATGGAGTAATTTCTTCGCCATTTTCTCCAATTTTTAAAACACGTTTGTTATATTCTGTTCTTTGATGATACCCCATTTGACCTGCTTGAGGTACTGTTGCTTGAACCCAGTTAGGATGCCAACTACCAGCTGTACCGATCATACGTCTATGTTTTGAGTTCTTATGAGTAAGTAGTTTAACACCCCAGCGTTTCACATGACCTTGAAAACCTTTCCCTTTGGTTACAGCGATTGTATCTATCATATCTCCTTCTTTTAGGGTATCATTTATTTTAACTTCTTTACCGAGGATATCTTTTGCATATTTAATCTGATCTTCAATTGTTCCTCCACCTATTTTAAATTCTCTTATTTCAGGTGTTTTCTTTGGTATACTTGTAATAAGATTTGGTTGATTGTATACAATAACACGTAGTTCATCAGCGTCTTTTGTAAAATCCCAGTTTTTCTTTTTTTCCTTTTTTGATAAGGGTAGTTTTTTTGTAAGTCTTGGATCTAATTTATCAGCCCATATTTCACCAATTGTTTGTAAACCATGATATGTTTTTTTATATGCTCTTACAGCTGCTATTTTAATAGGCGGTGTTTCAACAACTGATACTGGCATTATTACTTCTTTTCCAGAGGTTGTTGAAGTAGGTCGATAGTCAATAACAAAAGCATGAGTCATTCCTGCTTTATAGCCTAGGAAACCTTGTACTTTTGGTTTATCGTTTCCTTTAGGCCAACTTTTTATATGTGGTGTTTCTGCTTTTGCTCTTTTACGTGGCGAAAAGCCCATAGATCCTCTTCTTGGATGATGTCTCTCAGGCATAATATACCCTCTATGTAATTATTTAATTGGATAGATTTATTTATGTTAGTTAATCCAAACCGTGGCATATTTTCAGGCAACCAAAATTAGATAATAGGTTGCTTGATTGCGGGATTCAAAATGAATTGCCCGATATATGTCTGGTATAGATAAGGATGTATGGCATAAAGAATGTTATATATAAAGGTTATTACAAATCAAGTAGTTCCGAAAGTAGAATTTCTATCTGTAGAAATCTTAAAAATCAACTATTTCTCTTTCATTTTTATTGAAGAATTCGATAATTTATAGGGAGAAAACCACTTAAAAAGAAGATAAAACACCTATAATTACACTTCGAATTCTATTATAATCTAACACAATATTTGAATAACAAAAAGACTGATTTTTGTAGGTTATCCTCCTGGATCAATATTGTAAAGAATAGTGCCAAAATACTTTGATGTAACCAAATGATCCTGTCCTACTTCTCCAAATATGGACATCCAAAGTAGAATATCAGCAAGTAACCAGAGATTATAAAATAACACAGAGAATAGAAAATAGAATATCCTAATTAGATAATTCTTTGACGTTGTTTTTGGTAAAAATGAATGTTTCTTTACTCTGTAACTTGTTTCTATCCCCCATCGTTTACTATACAGATAGAAGAGTCTTTCTGCAAGATTTAGATCATTTTCATTGTATTCTTCATTGGTTGCAAATGCTCTTTTATTTCCTTCTTCATCCTCAACGATTACCATGTTGAAATTTATGTCTTTCATTTCAAAATCTTTAACAACAGATGGAGCAGACATAAGATCTAATGCTTTTTTAACTGTAGAATAATGTGTACATGGCATTAGATATTTCAAATGATATTTGTTGAAAATCTTAATTGAATTAGAGTCAAAGAAACCTCTATCCGCATAAATTCGCCTGATTCTAATTCTTTTAACTGCGTAATCTAATAACTTCTTAAGGATCTCGTCTTTGTTGTCAAATGGACCAATGGGCAAAGCAAGAAGAGTAAATCGTTTACCTGCCTCAACTATGTTGATTGTTGCAAATTTATAGCATTTACTCGTTCCTCTTTCTGGTTTCTTACCAACAACCATCGGAGTGCTTCTATCACCGTAGTAGAACCATTCCGTATAATCAATTGCAACATCATACGTTTTTTGAATATCTATTGTATTTGACTGTTTTATCATAGTCCAAAGTATTTCAAAAAGAGTAAGATACATCCTCTGGATCTCTCGTAGATCATTATGGTTTTTAATATGATACAATAGAGTATCCGCGTTAGGGCTCTTATCTTCTCTTAGTTCATTTAGTGTTTTACTTCCATTTTCAGCATAATCGCGTGTCATTCCCATATGTAACATAAGATCTATGAATTGATTTTTTTGATAGACTGTATTGTGTCGTAGTTTAAAATCTATAAATGGTGAAAATCTCTTCTTAATGAGTTTGCAGACTTCTTTTGTATTCTTTTTTCTTTGTAGGTCTTGATTTCTTTTCTTCGTAAGTTTCTTAGGTCTTTTAGGCTTCAACGTTTGAACATCAAATAATATTCCAAATTTTTCTGATACATCTTCTATCTTTGAAACTATGAAGCCTAAAAGTTCTCTTTGTTCATCGCTTAATATATGGTGTAAAAAATGTCCAATGGTTCGCCTATCGGGTATTTCTGTTAAACCAAGAAATAATATTTCCTCTGGATGTGATTTTAGATATTGGTACAGTTGATTTTGATATTTGATTTTCTTTAATTTTTGAAAAATCAATAGTCTAAAAAGTGAGTAGTAATCAAATTTTATCTTTCTATACTCCTGATCAGCAATATCTTCTATTCTTAATTTATTTAAGAATTCTGCTACAAGTGTATTCTTTTCTTTTTTGAATTGTTCGAATGTGTTATATATCTCCAATTCTATTTTTTCTTTGGAGATATTTTGTATGCTTGACTGCATTCTTGATGTCTCCAAGCCAAGGGTGAGCAACCAAAACTTCCCCTTGGTTTACGTTTTAACTATATTATTATAAAAGTATATAGTTTGTTAGTATATATACTTTACTGCCAAACTAATATACTTAAATTTTATATATTAGAAAATTGTATACTTTATACGTATGGCAAAGATCAAAATAACTGTTGATGGGTATAAATGCGAACGTTGTGGGCATGAATGGATCCCTAAGAATTGGAAAGAAAAACCAAGAGTTTGCCCAGAATGTAAAAGTCCTTATTGGGATAAACCTAGAAAAAAATCAAAATAGGGTAGATGATAATATAAAAAATAAAATTTTGAAAAATGAATGCCTTTTATTACTACTTTAATTATGAATCTATTGCTACCAATATCTCTCGATTATTTCTTCTAGTTTTTTTCTATCCCATAGCTCAACGTTATTACTACTTGCTAAACTAATTGCACTTTTAGTAAAACTGCTTGAAGTAATAACTAACGATTTATTACAATTATAATGATTTTTAGATGCTACAACTTCTTGGACTGCCTTATTACTGACTGGATCAAAATAGCATTTAGCCTGTACTGCTGTCTTTTCACCTAATTTTTCAATTATTAGATCTGCACCTTGATCGCCACTCAACTTAGTATTAACAACATTATATCCCATCTTTTTAAACAATTCTCCAAGAAAACGTTCAAATTCATAACCGTTCATTAAATTAAAATCAATTTTATCTGCAGATTCACCGCCTAATAATCTTTTCTCAAAGGAATCTAATTCTAATTTTTTCTTCCTTTCATTTAATAAAGCTAAAGCTTGAGAACCATCTAAATTTATGTTATTTTCATGTAATATTAAAGTTAAAAATGCGAGATTTTCATCAAAATCATCACCAAAATGTTTCAACATAGCATCAGCATAATCTTCTTTAGTCTGGGGATTTTCAGATAATATAATATTTTTAAATCTCTCATATTTTTTTGGTCTTTCATTTTCCCCTACTTCAGCAATAGCAGAAACAATTGTATCTAGCAATAAACCTTTATCAACAGCTAAACCATATTTTGAGCTCAATAATTCTACTAAATTTTTAAAGTCCTCTTGAATTGGATGGGAAGGTTCTCCATTATATGACACATTTATCTCTTGTGCATTTGGACTTTCCCTCATGGCTCTTTCCATCTCCATGTTAATTATTGCTTCAGAGTATCCTTCACCACCAACCAATACTCGGCGAGCCAATACAGACTTTTCATTTAAAAAATTACGATGTTTTTCAGCAATTTTTAAAACTATATTCCAAGCACCAGCACTTTTTATTTTTTCAATATACTTTTCGATATTAAATTTAGTTATACAAGCATCACAAACGATACTACCATCACTAGTCTTATGTTTAACTGATAAAAAACCTAATTCTTTACCGCATCTCACACATGTTGCTTTTGCCATTTTTCCTCAAATCCTTATCTTACAACAACTAGTCATTTATAAATTTAATTTTTGTCCATCCTCTTGTTATCTCTAGATAATAACCACTGTATTCTAATTTTGATAAAACCGATCTTACAACTAATGATTTTAAGTTTTTCATGCATTCTACTAAAGTTTCAGATTTAATATTTTCTGCCCTGTGAAAAATCTTGTTTCTTATACCTAAAATCGTTTTAAAATCATAATCATAATCTTTTAAATCAATATTGTTATTTTGCATAAATTCATCAATTCTATCTCTGATAGGTCTTCTTTTTAATTCAGATATTTTCTTAAAAAGTTCCTTTTTCCTATTATTTGATAACTTACTAAAAGAAGAATGGTTTTTTAATACATTTTCTATTTCTGAATTCAAGCCTTTTGGTAGTCTGTCACTTCCATAAATAAACTCATCAGTATTATACAAAACTAATGACTCAAAACTAATATAAGGAAAAATGAAACAATTTGTAAGCATATCGTCTTCAATACCTGCCAAATAAAAGGCTATAGGAAATAATAAATTGTTATCTTTTAAAAAACCAGGTTTAATTAGTTTTTTTTCTATTTGTTTCAGAAAAATTATGATGTCCTCGTCATCCATAATTCGTTCTCTAGGAAATTTCGCTGATTTTGTACCAAAAAAATGGTTTGAGGGTAATCCAGCGATTTCTGGAGAAATACTATGACCTGTACGTGAAATACGAATTCCTTGAGCAAATGATAATATCCAAGTTATCTGATCAAGTTCGTTATCTTTACTTTTAATTTTTTCTTTTAATTCAGCTACATTTTTCCCTTGAATTTCAGATACAGCATTAAATGTGATACACTCTGTTTTTTCTTCATTCATCTTTTTAATGACATCATCATATTTTTCAGTTTTATAAAAATTAAAAGTACCTATTTTAAAATCATCTTTTAGTTCAAGATTTTTTATAGGGTAGTTGATTTTTGTAGTTATCATCTTTTGAAAATAAGTTACAGATGTTTAATATTTATGCCAAAGAACTAATTTTAAATTATCTTTTTATACTACTTTTTAGCATGTTGATTGATGGATCAAAAGATACTCGATAAAATCCGGTCTGAAGTGAGAAATGGTAAATCAAAAATCCAGGTATCTTATGAGTTTGGGTTATCATATAAAAAAGTGCTAAGACTTACTAGCGATATAAAGACAAAAAGAGGTATCTCACAAGATCTTAGAAAGAAAATTCGTGATGAAGTTAAGAATGGTAACTCTAAAAGACAAAC